>JBGPCS010000200.1:0-5433 GCA_041481875.1 Sulfurifustaceae bacterium | reverse complement strand
TCTCACCCTTGTGCTTGCGCGCGTTGTAGAGCTTCCATAGTTCCGGCCGTTGATCCTTTGGGTCCCACCGATGCTGCGTAGAGCGAAACGAAAAGATCCGTTCCTTGGCGCGCGACTTCTCCTCATCGCGCCGCGCGCCGCCGAAAGCGGCGTCGAAACCGTACTTGTCGAGCGCCTGCCTCAGCGCCTGCGTCTTCATCACGTCGGTATGCACCGCCGAGCCGTGCGTGAACGGGCCGATGCCGAGCGCCGCTCCCTCCGGATTGATGTACACCAGCAACTCCATGCCGGTGTCCTGCACCATGCGGTCGCGGAACGCGTACATGTCGCGGAATTTCCACGTGGTGTCGACGTGCAGCAGCGGAAACGGCGGACGCGCGGGATAGAACGCCTTCATGGCGAGATGGAGCATGACCGAGCTGTCCTTGCCGATCGAATACAGCATCACCGGTCGTTCCGCCTCGGCGACGACTTCGCGCATAATGTGAATGCTCTCGGCTTCGAGCCGTTGCAGGTGTGTTAGTCTCGTTTTTGGCATTGCGCGCATTCGGCCCGAATCCCTGCGACGGATGTAAAGATACTGCCCGTATCTCTCGATAACAAAGATTCATCGGTTCTAACCTATGAACATTGTGTCATCGATGCCCGCGTCATGAACCCCGGCGACCGCCACTGGGCGTGGCTCGAACGCTTGCTGCCGGTCGCGCGTGCGGCGGGGGATGCGATTCTTAAAGTGTACGCCACGGATTTCGAGGTGCACGAAAAAGCGGATGACTCTCCGGTCACCGAAGCGGATCGGCGCGCCGAAGCGGTGATCTTGCCGGCACTCGCCGCGCTGACGCCCGATATTCCGGTGATTTCGGAGGAAACCGAGCGAATCCCGAGCGTGGGCGATCGCTTTTGGCTCGTCGACCCTCTGGACGGAACGAAGGAATTCATCAAGCGCAACGGCGAGTTCACCGTGAACATCGCGTTGATCGAGAGCGGCGAGCCCGCGCTCGGCGTCGTCTTCGCTCCCGCGCTCGGGCGGCTCTATGCGGGCGCACGAAAAGCGGGTGCGTTCGTCGAAGACACGCAGGGTCGCCGTCGCATCGCGTGCCGCGCCGCGCCGGCGAACGGCATAACCGTCGCCACCAGCCGCTCGCACGGCGACGCGCAGGCGCTCGAGCGGCTGCTCGCCGGATACCAAGTCGCCGGCCGGATTATCGCCGGCTCGTCGTTGAAATTCTGCTTGATCGCCGCCGGCGAAGCCGATCTTTATCCGCGTCTCGGGCGGACGATGGAATGGGATACCGCCGCCGGGCACGCCGTGCTCGTCGCCGCCGGCGGGCGCGTCATCACCCTCGAGGGCGCCGAACTGCGCTACGGCAAGCCGGGTCTTGCGAATCCGGATTTCATCGCGCGCGGCAAGTGAAGTACGATCGGCGCGCGCCACTCTATATATATCTATATATATATGATGCGAAGCAACGCCGGGAAAAGCGGCCAGCCGGCTCCGATGAGCTTCGATATCACCACCACGCCCTTCGCGCCGCTCTTCCCGTGCACCGGACGTCCGGCCGAGCCGCGCATAGAGTCGGCTATTGCGACCCTTTCCTCGCATACTCATCGAGCACCGCCTTCGCGTGGCGTGCAACCCCACGGTCTTTCGCCTTGGCAAGCACTTCTTGCAGCAACGGCTTGTATTGTTCCTTGCGCGCATTGCCCAACGCTTTCACCATCCACGCGACGGCGTCGCTGAGCTTCGGATCGGTGATGGCATAGTTCGCGCGCACGTCCTTGGCGAGCATTTCCAACAACATGTCGTCCTGATTCGCGAAGAAGACTCGCTTCGCCGCTACGCGCTTCAACATCAAATCGTCCGATCGCAGCATGTTCATCACGCGGTTCACATCGTCGCTGTATTTCGGATCGAATGACGCGCGATTGGAAATAATCGGGTTCCATTTTTCATAGAGCGGTTGATCCTCGAGCGCCGCGGCGGCGAATCGCTGGTAAATCGTGTCCGGCAAAAGCTTGGTCAGCGTCGGCCGGTACTTGGTCTGGCCGGAAAAACCGAGCGCGCGAATGTAACGCGCGACTCGATTCTTATCCTGCCGGTCGTTCCGCGCCGCTTGATATTCCTCCAGTAGGCGGCGCTCGATGATATCGAACAGGCGCGGATCGGATAGACCCATCCAGCCAAACGTATCGGCCGCGTCGGAATGGAGATTCTTGTCGCCGTTGAATATTTGCACGTAGCGCGCTAGGTCCTCCTCCAACGTCGCGCCGCGCGCGTAATTCGAAACGGTCAGCGCCGCCAAAACCGCGATGAGGATCTTCATGCCGATGTGGCCACGATGATGATCAGTATTGATCTTTACGCGCATAGTTTTCCCCCAGAAGCCGTTGTCTTGAAGCCCAATCAAACGAATCACCACAGCCGCCCGCGTGCCAACGGACCACGGGCGGCCGCACTCGAGTAAAGGTTACGCGGATTTCGCAGACCGCGGAAAAACGCGTGCTCAGAATTCGCTTATCGTCATCTCCGCGAGATTCCCGCTCGCCACCCAGTTGACGTGCAGTGCCGTGTTCGGCCCGTCGATGTGAGGGCCGTACGCGGGCGAAATATGCAAGCTTAGCCAGACATGCCCCACGCATGCGTTTTTCTTGCACGCGCACTGAGTGCCCCGGTCGATCGGATAGTCCGCTTGACCCCACGACTTAGTAGGCGCCAGTGCACCCACGCTCAGATACTCCAACTGCGAGCACGGCGGCTGCCCGGACGGTGGCTGCGCCGTCGGCCAGTACTCGGAGTACACGCGCAGCCACAAGGCCGGAGCCGCCTGCGATTCGTTGAAGTTCTTGACCGCGACATTCATCTTGAACGTTTCGGGTGCCGGTACGATCACCGGGGAAATAAACGGGGCACGGACAATCTGGACGGACTTCGCGCAGCCAGCAAGCGACATTCCGAGAATCGGGAGAACGGCACAGAACAGATAACGGGACAGACTTTTCATCGCGGAGTCTCCTTGTCAAAGACTGTTTGAATCACCTTCAATCCGAGGTAGTTTCGCGCTCGCAACTGTATTCGAGTTCTTCAAGAACATGTAGAGGGGCGATGTGATGGTCCTCGCGAAGAGCGAGCCGCGAGTTGAGTCGCAGCCGCGCGTGCGGCACGCGCTGTCGGCGCGAACTGGAGTCAAGCAGCGTGAAAAATGCGCTTGACGACCGGCTGCAGCAGTGTTGCCCCGACAAAGAAAGACTTCGGATACAAGTAATCCTCTCCGGACTCATTGATGACGCGAACCTGTCCGTGCTTTTCGGCATCGGCGTCGGAGACTACTTCGTAAATCTTTCGAAGTTCCAACGACGCTTCGTAACCGCTGTTCTCGGTGCAGACGACAAGTTCGTGCTCAGTCATGAGATTCAGTCCGAATAGCGTTTGATCTTAAATTCAAAAACATGTAGGGCGCAATAGCGAGCGTATTGCGCCGCATTTCAATCATCGTAATCGAGCACGTCCGTATCGGAGCTTCCTGCCCACTCCCGCGGATAAACACCTGCCCAACAAGTCGATGGAACGTGGAATGCGGCCGGTCCGCGACGCGCTTCACTAGACCATGTTTAACCGGATTGATATGAACATAATCCATATGCGCCGCGAAGTCGGCATCATCCCGAATGAGATGCTCCCAATACCGGCGTTGCCAGATGCCTCGTTCTCCCCGACGTTGTCGAACCGGAGAACGCCGCTCGGTAGCCGGAAGCGATTTTGCAAAGCCCGCCTTGATTAATCGCCAGCGAACGGCGAAATCGTGATCGTTGGGAGGAGGCGATATCACGCAATGAATGTGATCCGGAAGCACAACCCAGCCATGGATCGTGAATGGACGCGCACGCCGCACGCGGCTCACGACGTCGCGCAGCAGTTCGATCCTTTGGGTCAAGAGATCGTTGCCGATGCGTTCCAACAAATTTACCGTGAAAAAATAGATACCGCCCGGGTGCCAGGCACGTCGGTAATTTGGCATGCGTGCAATGTTTCGTCATTTGCCATGCGGCGCAATACGCTTCGCTATTGCGCCCTACGTGTACTGGCGAAGCGCGTAGCGATTTGCCAGTCGTGCGCGCAATGCGCGCGTACTTTGATGCATTTGTTGGGCTCTGCATGTTTTTAGTTGGACTTCACTTCCAGAACTGCCACGATTTCTTTTGCTCACCAACGCCTTTTGCCTTGGTCTGCAGAAAACGAAGATACTTTGGGTCCTGGCCTTTAAACACCGCACCGCCGTCACCCATGTATGCGCGCATGAGTTCGTCGGCCGCTCGATCTAACGCACCGAGTTCGAACTGACACTGACCAAGCCTGAGATGTAAGAAGGGATTGCCGATAGCACTGGGACACCGCATTGCATTGCTCAGATTGTCTCGTCCAGCTTCATAGTCGCCGGAAAGAAAGTTTGCGTCACCGATGGCTGCAAGTATCCAGGTGGCTGCATCCCATTCTATCTTCGGTTCGGGCAGAAGGTCCCAGGCCAACCAATATGTGCGAAGCGCTTCAGAAAACTGGCTTGCTGCAGCTTGGCTGTCACCTTCCGCACTCAGACGTTGAATCTCGGAATGGACCTCTTCAGACAACTCCGGCATATGCATTTCCTATTTTTCTAATGCCTAACGAGCCTGTAGAAAAACCCGCTTTCGCAGGTGCAGCGTCAGGGCGGAATGATCGATTTTAGTGTTCGAACTTGACGGCTTCGACTGAGCAGAGCGATCGCGTGGATTTAAGTTCATGCTGCTCTCCTTTGCGTCGATCTCACGCGCTCTTCAAGTTGTCCGTAGCGCTGGATCTTCTCCATATTGTGCACCAGGCAGTACAGCTGCCATTGCGCATTCACTTTGCGTCGGCCGCGAAGCGAAAATCGATTCAGTCGCTTGGTGCTGCGGATGTTGCCGAACACCGGCTCGATGAGGCCCAGGCGCCGACGGTACTCGTATCGACCGACCTCGCTGTCGATCTTGCGCTTCATCTTGTCGAGATATTTTTCTGGCTTCCCCGGCACGAACCCGCGAAAGAACACAACCTGTCGATAGGGCGAGCGATCGGGGTGACGTAAGCACTTCGAACGCAACGGACAGGCCCCGCAGGCGCGATGGCTGCCCGTGAACTTGGTTCCAATCCGGCCATCGACAACTACATTCGCCCCATTGCGATGCAATCGTCGACCGGCCGGACAGATACAATGACTCAGATCGCTCGCCGGTTGAAAGTCGTGGGGCCGAAACAGCGTGTCGCCCTTCTTCGGCTTGGCGAACGGTTCATCGGCACGCGTGGGCTTGTGGCGCTCGGCGGATTCAAAGCGCGGATCACGCTTGCGAAATAGGTTGTCGGCGACGTACGCATCGATTTCGTGCTCGAACAGATACTCGGCATTGGCTTCGCTCGAATAG
>JBGPCS010000199.1:0-5433 GCA_041481875.1 Sulfurifustaceae bacterium | reverse complement strand
TGCCGCGATCGGTCTCACGTTGGCTCCGAGCTTTGTCGCAGTGGGAGTGGCCGCGGATCGCGCTCGCGCTAACGTCCGGCGTCGTACTCGCCCTGTCATATGTCTACGCGCCGCTGTTCATGCTCGCCTGGGTGGCGTGGGTGCCGCTGTTGTTCGCGATCCGCAACGCTAACCTGCGCCAGAGTTATTGGCTCGGCGTCGTGGCGGGGCTCGGGTTTTACGCGATTGCGACGCACTGGGTCGCCGAATTTCTGGTGCGGCTCAAGGGCTACGGGGAAATTCAAAGCACGATGCTCGGACTGCTGTACTGGGCCTACTCGGCTCAGGTCGTGGGTGTGATCGCCATCCTGCACACCTGGACGAAACGCGTTGCGCTGGTCCCATCGTTCGCCTTGTTCCCCGTGATTGTCGTCGTCGCTTACACCGCATTCCCAACGCTGTTCACTTTGAGGCTGGGCGAGACGCAAAGCTATTTCCTGCCGGCGCTGCAAGCGGTGGAATTCACCGGTGTCTACGGTCTAGACCTCGTGGTGGTCCTGATTAACGTCGTGCTGTTCGGCGCTCTCGCTCGCGACCACCCGCAGTCTGAACGATGGGTCATCCGATTCGCCGCCGCCGCGATTTTCGTTTGGTTCGGGTACGGGTTCTACGCGACTTCGCAGTGGGATCACCGGATGGCCGCCTGGAGCCGCCTGCGTATCGGCATCGTCCAGTCCAACGAGAAGTCGAGCATCGATATTGCACCGTCGCAGCCCGGGTACAGTCGCGCGTACCCGCCGGAGATGGCGATCACGGCGAAGCTGGCCGACGCCGGCGCCGAGCTCGCCGTCTGGCCGGAAACCCGGTTCAAAGGATATTTCGAATACGACCACGTGCGGCGCGCTTTTCACAGCGAGCTCGCCGCGCTCAAGCTGCCCTTGCTATTTCACGACGCCGAGCGTGTCTACGGCGAGCGCGACGCGCGCGAATACAATACCGCGGCGTTCATCGATCGCGACGGCAAGCTCGCCGGCGCGTACCGAAAAATGCAGCGCATCCCATTCGGCGAATACATCCCGCTGGTGAGCGGCGTTCCGGTGGCGCAATCTTGGGTGCAGGATTATTTCGGTTTCCATACGGTGTCGCCCGGATCGGCGCCGGCGATTTTTCGCACCGAGCGCTTCGCTATCGTTCCGCTCATTTGTTACGAAGCCGTCTTTCCTCAATTCGTGGCGGAGTCGCTGTCCGGCCACCCCGAGGGGAAATTGCTGGTAACCTTGTCGAACGATTCTTGGTTTGGAGATACGCGCGAGCCCTACATTCACGGTTACATTTCCATTCTGCGCGCCGTGGAAAATCGCGTTCCGCTGGTGCACGTGTTGAACAACGGTCCGACTTTGGTCGTGGCGCCGAACGGGCGAATTCTGTTTCGATCCGATTTTCAAACCACCGGCGCATATGTGGTTGACCTGCCGTATGCGCCGCACAGCGGCGGAAGTCTCTTCAATCGACACCCCTATTGGTTCATTGCTACGTTGTACGCGTTACTGATCTCGATTCTGCTGGCGACGGCGGTGTCCGCTGCGAGAGCGCGAAGAAAACCGACGTCGACCGATTAGCGGCCCGATCGACTGCCCAGCTCGGCTAGCCGCATCCGTCGCGGTTGTCGGCATCCGCTACACTCAACCGAAGCAATCGCGAGTAAAGCGTTGGACGTGAAAGGCCAGCCCACAATGCCAGTCAAAGCACGCCCGTTTGGGCGGCGCCGGAACATTCTTCTTGTTCTCGTCGTCGCCGCAATCGTGCTTGTCGGCTGGCTGCTCTGGCCGGTCGGCGCGCCCGATACCCACGTCACGGTCAGCGGCAAGCGTCGCACCGTCGCCGAGAGTTGGCGATGGGAGACCGCACCGCAAGTAGCGGGCAAACCGACGGCCGATGCGCGGCCGATCGGGCGCATTCACCCCGCCGCCGTCGCCCGCGCGCTCGGTCGCGTGGAGCTGGACGAGAACGGCAAGGTGATCGTCGATCGCAACGCGCGCGACGTGTTGGAAGAATCCTTTGAGACGCTGCCGGACCTGACAGCTGAAGAACTCGACGCGCTGCACACGACCATCCGCGCGGGGCTGCCCGGTCCGCAGGGCGAGCGCGTCGCGAAGATCGTCGACAGCTACTACCGCTACCGCGCGGCCTTCCAAATTTATGAGCGCAGCACCGACGCGCCGACCACGCCGGAGGGCGAACGCGCGCAGTTGAATTATCTGGCGGCACTGCGCGACCAGTACTTGGGCCCCGTGGTCGCACGCCAGTTTTACGCCGAGGATCAGGCGCTGCAGCGTTTTCTGATCGAGAGCAAAAGCACGCGCGACGCCGCGGCGTTGCAAAAGGATTTGGAAAACGGGGTACTGTTTTTAGACTCGCGTACATCGCCCGCCGCCAAGGAATTGAGTCGGCAGATGGAACAGTTGCGCGCCCAAAACGCATCGGACGACTACCTGCGCTACGTACAAACTCAACAACTCGGTTTGTATACCGCAGACGCACTGCCGCGCACCGAGACGGAGCAGCGCGACTGGCAGCAACGCTACGTCCAGTTCAAGCAAGAGCGGCAATCCATCCTCGCGGCTGGACTTACCGAGGAAGACAAGAAAACACAGATCGAACAGTTGCTCAAACAACGCTTCAGCGCGGAGGAGCTCGAAGCGATCCGCGCCTACAACGCGCCGTGATGCGCCGGTTCTACAATCGCTGTTACGGCGCGCCGCTTATTCGCGCGGCACCAGCACCAACCGCACGCCCGCGAAATCGCGTATGTCCTGGAAACGATTGCCCGAGCGCGCGAACTTCGCATCCATGCGCCAACTAGCGCCGCGGACGACATGGTACTCACCGCTCGCCGCGCCGGTCGGATTCGTGACCGCCTTGTCGGCGTAAGGTCCGTACCAATCCTGCGTCATCTCCCAGACGTTGCCGTGCATGTCGTACAGGCCCCAGGCGTTCGGCGGAAAGCTCGCCACTTTCACCGGCCCCAGATGAAACCGACCTTTGGGACAATCCGGCATGGGATTTTGGCCGTTGATGTTCGCGTGATCGGTCGACAGGCACTTGCCGTTGGCAAACGGCGTTGTCGTGCCGGCGCGCGCGGCGTACTCCCATTCGGCTTCCGTCGGCAGGCGGTAAGTCTTATCTTTCTCGAGCTGATTCATCTTGGCTAGGAACGCTTGGATTAGCTCCCACGATAAGCTCTCGACCGGACAATCGTCGCCGCACTGGCGAAAGCCGGCCGGATTCTCGCCGCTCATTACCCTCTTCCATTGCCCCTGCGTAACCTCGGTGGTTTGCAAATAGAAGCCGCGGGTCAGCGTGACGCGATGCTGGCGTTCGTCGGCGCTGCGCTCCGGCTCGTTTGCCGGGCTGCCCATCAGGAAACTGCCGGGCGGTATCGCCACAAACGTCATGCCGAGGCGGTTCGACAGTGTTCTCAGATGCGCCGGCGCGGTTGCGGCACCCACCGACGGCGCAGCGTGACCGACGCTAATCGCCATGACGCCGATTAGCGCGGCGACAATGAGTGCGTGTTTCGAAGAATGCATAGTTCACCCAACACAAAAGAAAAGGCGAGTAGCATCATGCTACTCGCCTCTTGATTTTAGCGGATTCTACTTACAGATTCGGCTTAATCAAGTCCGTCAGCACGCGCGATCCCTGAGCATTCGGATGAATGCCGTCGCTGTTCAAGAGCTGCGACTCCCGCCCGGCAAACGACGGCCGAGTCTCGACATAGGTAATTCCCTGCGCCGGATAGGTCGAGGCCTTTAGGTCGCAGTTGTAGTCGTTGATCGCGCGCAGCTGCGTCGCGCCCGAGCCGTTGTAGTAGCCGAGGAAAACGATCTTGGTCATACCATCGGAATGCATGCGCGCCGCGAGGGTGGAAATCGCTTCCTCAATGGCTTGGATGCTTTGCTGGCAGGCCGCGACAGTCAGAGCCGGGCAGACATTGCCGAGCAGAAAGTCGTTACCGCCGCCGTCCATGATGATGGTCTTGATCCCGGTCTTGCTCGCACCCGCATACTGCGCAGGAACCGCGGACCGACTGCTGCAAATGTTGTTGCCACCGATCATCTGACAGCCGGATTTAGCAGCGCTGTTGACGTTCTCGTTGAGATCGGACTGGAGATCGCTCCGGATGGCGCCGGACAGCGCGAAGATCGAGTCGCCAACGATCAGCTTATTGGCAGCGGCACGCCCGCCACTACCGCCACCACCGCCCGAATTGGCGGCGTAAACGCCCGTAACAAAAACGAACGCGAGTATCACAGCCCCGAGCAAGCGAACTTTCGTGAAAGTGGAGTACATATTTAATTCCCCCCGTTTTGTTTATGTAGACCTGACGGCTAGTAGCCGTGCAGAGCCGACCATCCTACGTGGGATGCCGCGTGGATCAAGAGATTTTACGCGTAGCGACTGCTTACAAAATAGGCAACCGCCTGAAATGTTTCGACTTGACGAAAAACGGCAACCTGCAGCCCGTCGGCGAGTCTGCCCACGAGAAACGCGGCGCGCTGATAAAGGGCGTGAGTCATTTTTTTTGGATCTGCCGCGACGCTCGTAGCGATCGATTCCTGTATTTGTCATCGAACATTTTCCGCGCCGGCGGCGGGCCGATCAAACCAATAAAACAGCGCAACACCGACAGCAAGCAGCAGCGCGACGCCCGCGAAGGCGGTTCCATAACCCGCAAGCTCGATCACGACACCAAAGATCGGTCCGGCGAGGAGCGGGCTGAGCAAATCGATGGTCGTATAGAACGCCATCGCCGAGCCGCGCTCGCGCGCCTTGGCGCGTTCCACCAACAAACTAAAGAGCACCGGGTACGTATAACCGTGACCGGCGCCGCAGAGAACGCCCGCGAGCAACACCTGCGACGATGTCTGTGCCACCGATAGGATCACAAAACCGAGCGCGTAGCACAGCATCGCAATGCCGAGCATGCGCCGTGGTCCGAACCGGTCCGGGAGCCAACCGAGAAACAGGCGCAACGACACCGCGACTCCCGCGTAGGCGGTAAAGAAGCCGCTCACGCCGCCGAGATTCAACGTCGGCGCAAAGGTCTTCATAAAGATGAAAAGCGCAGCGAAGGAACCGAAGAACGTGGCGGCCGCGATCCATATCGGCAACAGATCCGCTTGCCCAGTTATCGCGACGAGGCTGCGCGCCGGAACGCTCAGCTCGTCGTGCGCATAACGCACGTCGCGCAGTGGCAACGCCAAGATCAAACCGAGCGCGGCGAAACCGAGCGCACCGACGAATAGCTCCCGGTAGCTAGCGTACGCGAGTATCGCGTCACCGAATTGCGCGCCGAGCCCGATCGTAACCAATCCGGCGACGCCGAAGATAGCCAGCCCCTGCGTGCGGCGCTCAGCCGGCACCAGATCGGCGCCATAGGTAAACAGCGCC
>JBGPCS010000198.1:0-5456 GCA_041481875.1 Sulfurifustaceae bacterium | reverse complement strand
GGTCATGCACCGTGGTGAACGCGGGCAAGCCAGCGCGATCGCGATAGCGTTCGAGATCTTCGGTGACCACGGCGATGCGCTCGACGCCTTCAGCCGCCACCTGGCTCGCGATGCGCGGCACGCTGATCGGCCCGTCGATCGGCTGGCCGCCAGTCATCGCGACCGCATCGTTGTAGAGAATCTTGTAGGTGACGCTCACCTTGGCCGCGACCGCAGCGCGGATCGCGAGGTAGCCCGAGTGGAAGTACGTGCCGTCGCCGAGATTCACGAACACGTGCGACAAGTTCGAGAACGGCGCCTGCCCGATCCACGTCGCACCCTCGCCGCCCATGTGCGTGACGGTCTTGTTGCTCTCGGGGTAAATCGCGGTCGCCATGGTGTGGCAGCCGATGCCGGCCAAGGCGAAGCTGCCTTCCGGTGTTTTGGTCGACGTATTGTGCGGACAGCCGGCGCAGTAGTACGCCGGCCGCGACGGCGTGTCGATCGCCTTGCCGAGCACCGCTTCTTTCGCGGCGAGAAACGCGAGCCGCGCTTTGATTCGATCGCTCTGATGAAAGCGGCCGATGCGCGCGGCGATGACGCGCGCGATTTGCGCCACGGTGAAATCGCCTTTGCTCGTGAGCAGCCATTCGCCGTGCCCGTGCGGCGGCACCCACTCGCCCTTCTCGTCGAACTTGCCGATCACGCGCGGGCGCACGTCTTCGCGCCAGTTGTAGAGCTGCTCTTTTAATTGATACTCGACGACCTGGCGTTTCTCCTCGACCACGAGGATTTCTTCGAGGCCGGTGGCGAACTCGCGCACGCTTTCCGGTTCGAGCGGCCACGGCATCGCGACCTTGAACAGCCGCACACCGATATCTTGCGCCGCGCGTTCGTCGATGCCGAGTTCATCGAGCGCTTCGCGCACGTCGAGATACGACTTGCCCGAGGCGATGATGCCAAGGCGCGCCTTCGGCGCGTCGATGACCGTGTGATTCAGTTTGTTCGCGCGCGCGTACGCGAGCGCGGCGTAGATTTTGTAATCCTGCATCAGCGCTTCCTGCCCGAGCGACTGCAGGCGGATCGGCCCGGTGTAGAGGCGGCTGTTCAAACCTCCCGGCGGCAAGTCGAAATCTTCCGGCAACTTCGTTTGCACCCGGAACGGATCGCCGTCCACCGACGCGCTCGATTCGGCCGTATCGGAAATCGCCTTGAATCCGACGAGACAACCGGAGAAGCGCGACATCGCCCAGCCGTGGATGCCGAGGTCGAGGTACTCCTGCACGTTGCACGGATAGAGCACCGGAATAATAGCGGCGGCGAACTGATGATCGCTCTGATGCGGCAGCGTCGATGAATACGCGCCGTGGTCGTCGCCCGCGACGAGCAGCACGCCGCCGTGCTTCGCTGTGCCCGCGTGATTCGCGTGCTTGAAGACATCCCCGCAGCGATCGACGCCCGGCCCCTTGCCGTACCACATGGCGAACACGCCGGCGTATTTCGCCGGCCCGATGATACCGATCTGCTGCGTCCCCCAAACCGCCGTCGCCGCCAGATCTTCGTTCACGCCGGGCTGGAATTTCACGTGATGCGCGGCTAGATGCGGCTGTGCCTCCCACAACGCTTTATCCAACCCGCCGAGCGGCGAGCCGCGATAGCCGGACACGAAACCCGCGGTGTTCAGCCCCGCCGACGCGTCGCGCAGGCGCTGCATGATTAACAGTCGAACCAACGCTTGGATTCCGCTCACATAGATACGTCCGGAGGTGAGGACGTATTTGTCTTCGAGACTGACATCAGCCAACGACGTACTCATGGCTCGTCTCCGGGCAGTTTTGTGTTGAGCTGCTTTAAGTTTAGATGAGCCCGCCGTGGCCACGACGGCGAGCGGAGCCAAAAAAATGGCGCGAGAATGTGCGAGCGTTGAGACCTGCCCGCATGAGGTTCGGCGAGCGAGATAACGCCGATCTAGCCGCGCAGCAACGCTGCGTGATCGCGGTCGGGCTACGTCGGTGGCTGATCGAGATGCAGATCGCCGACGCGAATGACCTTCATGGTGTTGGTACCGCCGGGTTTCGCGAGCGGCTCGCCGATGGTGAGAATCACGAGGTCGTCATCGCTCACGGCGCCGCGGCGGCGCAACTCGCCGACCGCCTGCGCCATCACCACTGCCGGCTCGTTGCTCTTCTGCTCGAACGCAACCGGAAATACGCCGCGGTAAAGCGTCATCTTGCTTTGCGTCGCCGGGAGCGGCGTGAGCGCGTAGATCGGCACCGCGGAGCTGATGCGCGACATCCACAGCGCGGTGCTGCCCGACTCGGTCAGCGCCGCGATCGCCTTCACCGGCAGGTGATTGGCGACGTACATCACCGCCATCGCGATGGCTTCATCGACGCGCTTTAACGCCACTTCGCGCCGCTGGCGCGGATGCACCATCTCCTCTTCGCGCTCGGCGACGCGGCACACCCGATCCATCGCCGCGACTGCGGCCACAGGATGCTTGCCGCTCGCGGTTTCGGCGGAGAGCATCACCGCGTCGGTGCCGTCGAGCACCGCGTTCGCAACGTCCGAGACCTCGGCGCGCGTTGGGATCGCATTCTCGATCATCGACTCCATCATCTGGGTCGCGGTGATGACGACTTTGTTCAGGCGCCGCGCGACGCGAATGATGCGCTTTTGGATCGGCGGTACGTCGGCGTCGCCGATCTCGACCGCGAGATCCCCGCGCGCGATCATCACCACATCGGCCGCGCGCGTGATCTCGTCGATCGCCGTCACCGCTTCGGCGCGCTCGATCTTGGCGACGATTCCACCGTGACCGCCGGCGGCGCGGAACAGCTCGCGTGCCTCGTGGACGTCGGCGGCGCTGCGCGGAAACGAAATCGCAAGATAATCGGCATCGAGCGCGGCGGCGTGCTTGATGTCCGCGCGATCCTTCTCCGTGAGCGCCTTGGCCGAGAGGCCGCCGCCCTGGCGGTTGATGCCTTTGCTGTCGCGCAGCTCGCCACCGACGACAACGTGGCAAACGATCTCGCTGCCTTCCACCCGATCGACCCACAGCGCGATACGCCCGTCGTCGAGCAGCAGCGTCGAGCCGCGATCCAAGTCCCGCGGTAACTCCTTGTAGGTAACGCCGACGCGCTCTTGGGTACCGGCGTCGAGCGGGAGACCGGCGTCGAGTATGAACGTATCGCCCTCGAGCAGCTCGACTTTACCGTGCTTGAACTTGCCGACGCGGATCTTCGGCCCCTGGAGATCGACGAGCACGCCGATATGCCGATCGTGGGCACGCGCGACGTCGCGCGCGAGCTGCACCCGACGCGCGTGCACGGAAGCGGCGCCGTGCGAGAAGTTGAGCCGGATCACATCCACGCCCGCTTCGATCATCTTGTGCATGATCTTCGGATCGTCAGTGGCCGGGCCGAGTGTGGCTACGATCTTGGTGCGTCGAAACATGAGTTAGAGAATCTCTGATTTATCGGATATTCACCGCAAAGGCGCGAAGGGCGCAAAGAAAAACGGATGGATGCTTCTAGCAATACCTTTGCGTTCTTTGCGTCTTTGCGGTGAGCAACAGTATTTTGGGAATTATTCAGACTTTGCGGCGCGCGCTTCCAGCATGGCGACGGCGGGAAGTTGTTTGCCTTCGAGAAATTCCAGGAATGCCCCACCGCCTGTCGAAATATAAGAAATCCGGTCGGATAGTTTGTACTTAGCGATCGCGGCGAGCGTATCACCACCGCCCGCGATGGAGAAAGCTCGGCTTTCCGCAATCGCGTGCGCCAACACTTTGGTGCCTTCGCCGAACTGGTCGATCTCGAAAACGCCGACGGGTCCGTTCCAAACGATGGTGCCCGCTTGCTCCAGCAGGTCGGAGAAACGCCGCGCGGTATCGGGCCCGATGTCGAGGATTAGTTCATCGTCCTCGACCGCGGTCACCGGCTTCACTTTGGCTTCCGCGGCTTCGCTCAATTCCTTGCCGACGACCACGTCCGTGGGAATCGGGATATCGGCGTGGCGCGTGTGTGCCGCGCGGATCAGACCTTTCGCGGTATCGATGAGAGCCGGCTCGTATAACGACTTGCCGACCTTGTGGCCCGCCGCGGCGATGAACGTGTTCGCGATCCCGCCGCCCACGATGAGCTGGTCCACCTTCCGGATGAGGTGCTCCAGCACCGTGAGCTTTGTCGAAACTTTGGAACCGGCGACGATCGCGACCAGCGGCCGCTTTGGATTCGCGAGCGCGCGGCCGAGCGCGTCGAGCTCCCGTGCCAACAGAATACCGGCGCAGGCGATCGGCGCGTACACGCCGACACCGACGGTCGACGCCTCGGCCCGGTGTGCCGTGCCGAACGCGTCCATCACATAGATGTCGCAGAGCGCCGCGTACTTTTTCGCCAGCGCTTCGCTGTTCTTCTTCTCGCCCTGGTTGAACCGTACATTCTCGAACAGCACGACATCGCCGTCGCCCACACGCGGCGGCTGTTCGAGGTAATCCTGGATCAACGGTACTTTTTTGCCGAGCAGCTTCGACAGCGCATCGGCGACGGGCTTCAGCGAATTCTCCCGGCTGTGCACGCCTTCCTCGGGACGCCCGAGGTGCGACATCAACATCACCTTCGCACGCGCGCGCAGCGCGTATTCGATGGATGGCAGCGACGCGCGGATGCGCCGGTCGCTCGTAATAACGCCGTTCTTGACGGGAACGTTGAGATCCTCGCGTATGAGCACGCGCTTACCGGCGAGATCGAGATCGGTCAATTTAACAACCGACATCGGTTTCTCCGGGAGATCGTGCGAACGACCTCACGCCTACTCACTTCGCGTCCATCAACACGACAGTGGTATCGAGCATCCGATTGGAGAAGCCCCACTCGTTGTCGTACCACGCCAACACCTTCACGAGTGTGCCGTCGACGACTTTGGTCAGGCCGGCGTCGAAGGTGGAAGACGCGGGATCGTGATTGAAGTCGATCGATACGAGTGGCTTATCGGTGTAGTTGAGAATTCCGCGCAGCTCGCCCGCGGCGGCGGCTTTCATGATCGCGTTCACTTCCTCGACGTTGGTCGGCCGCGCCGCGGTGAATGTGAGATCCACCACGGAGACGTTGACCGTCGGCACGCGGATCGCGAAACCGTCGAGCTTGCCGTTCAATTCCGGGAGCACCAGCCCGACCGCCGCGGCGGCGCCGGTCTTCGTCGGAATCTGCGACATCGTCGCGGAGCGCGCGCGGCGCAGATCCTTGTGAAGCACGTCGATCAGCACCTGGTCATTGGTGTACGAGTGCACGGTGGTCATCAATCCATGGACCACACCGATCTTGTCGTGCAGCGGCTTGACCAGCGGCGCCAGGCAGTTCGTCGTGCACGACGCATTCGAGATCACGGTGTCGGTGGCCTTGAGCGTCAGATGGTTCACGCCGAACACGACTGTCGCGTCGACGTCCTTGCCGCCGGGTGCGGAGATGATGACCTTC
>JBGPCS010000197.1:0-5464 GCA_041481875.1 Sulfurifustaceae bacterium | reverse complement strand
GTCGTGGCGTGCTGCGGTGGTACAACCAGTCGCTCGGTCTATTCGTATACCGCAGCGGCGATTCGTACGGCTCTGACGTGCGCACCAACGCTTCGATCGCCGCAAACGCGGAAGGCATCATGTCCGGCGCCCAGACCGCCAATCAAATGCGGCGTTTCGGACCCGACATGACCTTGAGTCTCGCGCCGTTCGGCTATCCGATTTGGCTGGAAAACCAACTGATGTGGAACCGCGAGAACAATCCGACCGGCTTCAACAAAGAGTTCAAATGGCACGGCGGATTTCATCAGCTCAACTGGCAACCCTCGAAGAATACCATCGGCTATGTGCGCTACGACTACGTGAGGGGCGACGCGTTCAACGACACGACCTCCACCGTCAACGGCGTTACCGGTATCACGCTGGCGCAACCGAGCGAACACGACGTCGTGTTCGGGGTACAGCACCTGGTGAGCCAAACGACCAAACTGGTGGCGGAATATCGCACGCACGAGTTCGAGGACAAATCGACGGCGACGCCCTCGAAGCTCAAGGACACCGGGTTCACCGTCCGCGCGATGTTCGGGTTCTGAGTTTACAGCGACGGCCGCTACATCAGTCCGTGGGGGTGAGAGAAAATCTCTCGCCCCCGCGAGCGTGTGAATAGCAAGGTATCAACCGACCCGGATCGCATCGGAGAAGAAGACTATGAAGCAAGAAGCTACTGGATTTGCCCTCTTGGCGTGCAGCGCGTTAGTGGGTCTATCGCTCGCAGGCAGTGCGCGCGCGGCGGACGTCGCGACGGTGGCAGAAGCTTGCGCCGGCTGCCATGGTAAAGACGGCGCGAGCACCGAGTCGAACGTCCCGAGCATCGCCGGCTATTCCGCTTCTTACATCGCCGACAACATGGCGGCGTACAAAAAGAACGGACGGCCGTGCGCGGAGACGAAGTATCGGTCGGGAGAAAAGCAGGGGGGCAAGACCGATATGTGCAAGATCGCCGGCGAGCTGAGCGACGGCGACGTGAAAGGCATCGCGAAATATTTTTCCGGGAAGAAGTTCGTCCGGGCGGTGCAGAAGGTCGATCCCGCGCTGACCGCGAAAGGCAAGAAGGTGCATGAGGAATATTGCGAGAAATGCCATTCGGAAGGCGGCAACGTCGCGAGCGACGATGCCTCGATCCTCGCCGGTCAATGGATGCCGTACCTTGACAGCCAGCTCAACGATTTTCTGGCAGGCAAACGCGCGGCGCCGAAGGCGATGGACGCGATGTTGAAGAAGATCGACAAGACGGACATTCCGGCGCTAGTCAACTACTACGGGAGCCTTAAGTAACGGCCACGCGGTGTGGCTTCGGGTATCACACACCTGACGGCGGCGCTTCGCAGTTCTGTCAGCGGCCGACGCCGCTCAACAAATGTCCCATACATCGCAAAAGTTGCTCGGTCCCGCACTCATTGGATGCGCCTGTTCCGCTACTTCAGTGCCGCGCACGAGCCACCGGTCGAGGAGCCGGTCAAGTTCCATACAGCGATGGCGGAATTGGTGCGGCCGATCGCGACGCGATGATCGACAGATTGCGCTACGTGAGGCGCACCGAGAAGGAAGTTACTGAAACGCCGTACCAGAAAAAGCAGTATCTGATTTTCGCGATCTTGGCTCTTGCGACAATCGGGGCAACGGCAGTGCTTGTGCGGTTTCGGCGCACATCGTTTCAACCTTATCTTGGCAATGTCGATCCTCTGTCAACGCTCGCTTTGGCAACTTTGCCGGGATTCGTCTCTTGCTTTTGTTGCGGATGGTTTGTTCCCGCGTCGACCGTGCTCGCGTGCCTCAGCCAATGATCGTGGGATCGGAACCATCGCGTTCGGCAACTGCCTGTGGCGTCTTGGAGAACCACATTTGGAACATCGAGACGAACCACATGACGGCGAAACACAGCGCCATCAACGCACCGGCGCCGATGGTCAGATAAGCGAACGGATGGAACAGCTTGATGAAATACCAGGAGCTCACGTCCAACGCTAGGCATACGTAAGGAGCCGCGACGAGAGCGCACTTGAACCATACGGGCCGCAAATAAGCGTGGCTGAAGACAAGGCCCATCACAAAGAAGATGAACGTGATGCCGAATAGGTGAATGTGCGAGACGCGCACGAGTGTGAAAATATCGGTGCCGGTGTCCTGCTCGGCCACTTTCTTCACGCCGTCCCAGTCACCGAGGTTCGGCAGATGCGGATTGCTGCCGTCGTGACAGCTTAGGCAGCGCTTGTCGATCAGCGGTTTGATTTCGGCATCGTACTTACCGCGTTCCGCGCCGCCCTGCACCCACGTGATAACGCCGCGGGTCTCCTCCGCCGGGAGCATGCTCGACATCGGGCCGCGCAATGCGGATTCCAGGCGCGAGCCCTTGCCGCTGCCGGTATAAGCGATGATCAGGTCCTGGTACGTCAAGTCGTTCGGGTTCCCGTCGCGACCCGCATACGTGTGGAACAGTTGAATCAGAGCGAACAGATAGCCGACGCCGAGCACCAGCAGCGCCGAGGTGTAAAGAACGCGCAGGCTGTAGGGTAGCTCCGAATAGTGAAGATAGTGCCGGTGTAGTTTGACATCGCTCATCGTCGCTTTCCGTGGTGGTTACGGTTTCAAGAATACTTCGTGCGCGCGCGGCGCCTTGATACCGGCGGGCGCTTACTTTACCGGCACCGGCACATATACGACGGCGCGCGCTTTTTGCCGCGCGTAGTGCGCCGCCAGGCCGGTAATGTCTTCTTCGCCGAGCACGCCCGACATCGCGGCCATCTGTGGACTCTTGCGCGCGCCGCGTTTGTAGGCGAGCAGTACGCTCTCGATATAATCGGCGCGTTGTGACGCAAGCGCCGGTGTACGCGGGTCGATGCTGTTTCCGTTCAGGCCGTGGCAGCGATCGCATCGCTCCGTCAATTCCGAAGTCGTGAGCGGCTTCACGACCTTCGGCGCCTGCGGCGTGAGACTAGCGTAGTACGCCGACAAATTCTTGATCGCCTTGTCATCGAGCGCCGCTGCCGGCGTCTTCATCGTCGCCGCGCTGCGAGATCCGTTCTTGTAGGCTTGCAGCGCCGCGGCGAAATATTGCGCGTCTTGACCGGCGAGACTCGGTGTCGTGGCACTGGCACTGACGCCTTGTTCACCATGGCATCCGGCGCACGCCTCGGCCGCCGCTTTTCCCGCGGCCGCGTCGCCGGGCGCCGGCGTTCGCGCCCGCGCGGGCTTTTGCAACGCGTAGAAGAGCGCCAGATTCTTGGTCTCGGCGCTGCTCAGCCCGGAAACGAGCGCCTGCATCATGTCGTTCTTGCGTTGGCCGTGCTTATACGCGTTGATGGCGCTGGCAATGTACGTCGGGTCGAGGCCGACGAGGCTCGGCGTACCCGGCGTACTACTGATCCCGGTCTCGCCGTGGCATCCGGCGCAACCTGCCGCGGCCGCTTTACCGGCGCTCAGGGCGTCGGGCTTGCCGGATGACGACTTTCCTGTACGTGCGGGCGCGGGTGGGTCGAGACTGGCGTAGTAGGCGGCGACCTTGATTAACGCGTCTTCGCTGAGAAACCGGCTCGCGGTCGTCATGCGCGCGTCATCGCGCGCACCCGCCTGATAGGCTTTCAGTTCGAAGTGCAGATACGGCGCCCGCTGTCCGGCGAGATGGGGCACGCCCTTGACGGCGGCGATGCCGTCGATCCCATGGCAGGCGGCGCAGGACTTTTGCGCGACGCGCTTGCCCTCGGCAATGTCGGGTGGCAAAGCGTACACCGCGCGCAGATCGTCGGGCGCGACGGGTTTTACGGCGCTCGACTCAGCGGCAACTACCGCCGAAACGCCGCAGACCACGGCGCACGCGATCAGAGTTCCGAGCGCTCGTTTCAAATAGGCCGGTGCGAGCTGCGGATTGTTACTGAGGAAACTCCGACCTTTCTGTAGCGTCTCCGGCAGGGAGTGGGAAGCAATCGCATCTTCCGTGGCGACGGCGCGAGCGGTTGAGGAAATGGTGCCGGCGTTCCGATCGTTCACGAATGGCCACGTTTGGAGCGGGGCGCTTCGTTTGCGGCGTCTCATTAAGAGTTCCCAGCGCTGCGCCTTCACGTCGAGCTTTACTTGGAGAGCGTCAGAATCCACTCGATCATCATGTTCAGTTCGTCATCCTGGGTTTTCTTGAGGACGCCGCCGTGCTCCGGCTTGCTCTTCATCGATGCCACCGCATCCGCGACCGTCTTGCCCTTGAACTTGGCGGCGACGTCCTGATAGGCGGGCCCGACTTTTTTCTTGTCGATAGCGTGGCAAGTGAGGCAGCCGTGTTCCTTCAGTTCGGCCTGTGCCGCCTTCGCGTCGACTTCCGCGGATGCAACCGTCTGGAACATGGCAATAACGATGCCCGCGGCGATGGAGATCATTGGATGCTTCATGGTGCCTAGCCCTCTCGTAAGGTAAACGATAACAGCGGACAAACGGCATCCGCACGCTGAGGCAATGCGTCGCCTCATTTTCACAAAGACGGCCTCATCTGGCAGCTTGGCCGGCGTAGTAGGACGACACGCTTTCGATGATGGCGTCACTGTAGACGGAGCTCATGTTGTGCATGGTCGAGCTTTCGCGCTTGCCGTCGCGATACGCGCGCAGCGCCATGATGAGGTAGTCGCGATCCTGCCCGCGCATCTTGGGCGCTGCGAGCGCCGTGTTGTCCTCGGCGTCGTGACAACGATTGCACTTCGCTCCCAGGTCCTTGGCGGCGGCGGGTACGGTGCCGGCGGCCCGCGGTTTCTGCGCTGCATAGAACGCCGCGACGTTCTGCACGTCGTTGTCGCTCAATCCTCCAACGAAGCGCTGCATGCCCCAGTGCTGGCGGGTCGTGCGATAAGCCTTGATCGACTTCATCAAGTACAGCGCGTCTTGTCCCGCGAGACTGGGCGTTGCTGCGTCCGTGCTCACGCCGCGTGCACCGTGACAACCGCCGCATACGGCGCTCAACGGCTCGCCCGCCGTGGCGTTGCCGAAAGGCGGAGCAGGGCGTTCCGTCGGGTCCTGGGTTGCGAAGTAAAGTGCGAGTTTTTCCAAGTCCGATCGGCTCGAATTGTGCACCGTCGACTTCATTTCCGCGATTTTGCGCTCGCCGCGAGGATATTCCAGAATCGCGGCAACCAAGTAGTGCGGCTGCTGACCGGCAAGGCTCGGCGTTCCCGGCGTCTTGCTGTTGCCGTTTTGACCGTGGCATTTGCTACAGGCTTCGGCCAGTTGTTTGCCTTCTTCGAAAGCCGAAACGTGCTGTCGATCCGTTGTCGCGTCAGTTGCGATCGGAGGCTGGGCGGCGTAATAGGCGACGACGTTGCCGGCGTCGGCATCGCTGATGCTTGCCATCATGTCCTTGAGCGCGGCATGGCTGCGTTTGCAGTCCTTGTATTCATTAAACGAGGATAGAAGATAAGTCTCTCGTTGATATGACTTATGCGGTATGATT
>JBGPCS010000196.1:0-5468 GCA_041481875.1 Sulfurifustaceae bacterium | reverse complement strand
TTTCCCTCATCCCCAGCCCTTCTCCCGGAGGGAGAAGGGAGCAAGAGCGCATGAGCGGCGAAGCGTAGGATTCATGCAGAAAACGATCTTCCGTCCGTACATCGAGGCGGAAACGCTGCGGTCGGATCGCAGCGCGCGCGATCGTTCTCGCCATCGGCAGAAGGTCCGCGAATCGATCCGCGAGAACATCGCGGACATCATTGCCGAGGAGTCGATCATCGGGCAGAGCCGCGACAAGATCGTCAAGATTCCGATCCGCGGCCTGCGCGAATACCGCTTTGTTTACGGGGATGATGCGCCGGGGGTCGGCACCGGCAATAGCGACACCAAGCCCGGGCAGGTCATCGGCGCGGCCGAACAGGAAGGCCACAATCACGGCGGCCCCGGCCAAACGCCGGGACTCGATTACTACGAAACGGACATCACCCTCGAAGAGCTGGCCGACATCATGTTCGAGGACCTCGACCTTCCTCACCTCGAGCGCAAGAACCTACGAGAGATCCAGGTCGAAGCGACGCGCAAGCGCAAGGGCTATCGCAAGGCCGGCGTGCGCGCGCACCTCGACAAGCGCCGCACCGCCATCGCGCGCATCCGTCGTGCCGTTGCTTCGCATTCCACGCACGTCGGCGAGACCGACGACAGCCGCTTCCCGTTTCATCGCGACGATCTCAAGTATCGCCGGCTGGTGCGCGACGTTCGGCCGCAGTCGAACGCCGTGGTGCTCTGTATCATGGATACGTCCGGTTCGATGGACACCATGAAAAAGTACTTGGCGCGCAGTTTCTTTTTCCTGCTGCATCGCTTCGTGATAACCCGCTACCAGCACGTGGAAGCGGTATTCATCGCACACGACGCGCAGGCGCGTGAAGTGAGCGAGGAAGAGTTCTTCAGCAAGGGCGAGTCGGGCGGAACGATGATCTCCACCGGTTACCAGAAGGCTCTCGAAATCGTCCAAGCGCGCTACCATCCATCGCACTGGAATGTCTACGCGTTTCACTGCTCGGACGGCGACAACTGGACCGAAGACAACGCGCAAGCGGTGAAGGCCGCCGAGGAACTGTGCGCGATATGCAACCTCTTCGGCTACGGCGAAATCAAGCCGCTCAACTCCGGTTCGTATGGCAACTCGTTGTTGGAGGTCTTCGATCAGATTCGCGCGCCGAATTTTCTGAGCACCGTGATCGAAAGCAAGAACGACATCTGGCCGAGTTTCAAGGAGTTTCTCACCCACGAGCGTCCGGTCGCGGCGCCTGCGACTTCCCCCTGACCATGGCGCGCGCCTGGAGCACAGCGGATCTCGAGCAATGGGACGAGCGCATTCGTGGCAAGGCGCAGGAGTTCGGCCTCGCCTGCTTTACGCAGGAGTTCGAGGTGTGCGATCAGGAACAGATGCTGGGGTACATGGCCTACAACGGCATGCCGGCACAGTATCCCCACTGGTCGTTCGGCAAAGCGTACGAAAAGCTGAAGACGCTCTATAACTACGGCTTGTCCGGTCTGCCGTACGAGATGGTCATCAACGCCGATCCGTCGCTCGCGTACCTCATGCGCGACAACTCCATGTGCCTACAATTGCTGACGATCGCGCACGTGTATGGTCACAACGATTTCTTTCGCAACAACTACATGTTCCGCGACACTCGGCCCGAGCTCACGATCGGGCTCTTCAAGCTGCACGCGGACCGCATCCGCGGGTACGTCGAAGATCCATCAATCGGTCTTGCGAAGGTCGAGGAGATTCTCGACGCGGCGCACGCGCTGTCGTTGCAATGTCGCCGACACACGGTCATCCGTAAGCTCACGCCGTCGGAGCAACGCGACCGGGCGCTTGAGGACGCGCAACTACCAAAGGATCCGTTCGAGCGCATTCACAAGACCAGAGAGTACAAGGCGCCCGACTTGTCAAAGATACCGCTCGAGCCGGAAGAGGACCTGCTGCTCTTCGTCTCGGACAACAATCCCTATCTCGCCGAGTGGCAGCGTGACTTGCTGCGCATCGTGCACACTCAGGCGCGGTATTTCATGCCACAGATCGAAACCAAGATCATGAACGAGGGTTGGGCGAGCTTTTGGCATCATCGCATCATGACCAGTCTGGAACTGCCCGACGATTTGCATTTGGAGTTCCTGGTCCATCACAACCAGGTCGTACGGCCGCATTTGGGAAACATCAACCCATATTATCTCGGCTTCACCATTTGGCGGGACCTGGAAAAACGCAACGGCGGCGAATCGAGCGAGAGTGCGCACGCCGCCCTCTTCGCGGCGCGCGAATCCGAACGTGACATTTCCTTCCTGCGCCGTTTTCTGACGCGCGAGCTGATGGAAGAGATGCATATGTTCGAGTACAAGCGCGATCAGCAACAGCTAGTGGTGTCGCGCGTCGTAAACGAAGACGATTGGGAAGCGATAAAACAGACGCTGCTGCGCAACGTCGGCATGAACACCGTGCCCGTCATCCGCATCACCGACGCCGACTTCCGCCACAACCGCGCGCTGCGCCTGGAGCACGAGCATGAGGGCCGCGATCTCGATCTCGAATATCTGGAGCGAACGATGAAATACTTGTTTCAGCTCTGGGGCCGCCCGGTATTGCTTGAGACCCGCATGAAGGACGAGCCTGTCGTCTTCTCTCGCACGGAAAATGGATTCGAGCGCGTGAAGCAATAGCGAGCGATCGCCCCTGACGATCCGCAGTCACCCCGATTGGGCGCGTCTCAGCGGGGTAAGCCCGGCATGCGTCGAAACGCGCGCGGGCTAGGAGCGGCAAATCAAAAAACGACTTCGCTGGTATCGATGTCCTGAACAGTCGGCTCGGACGTCGGTATGTACCCGAGTGTCCTGTCGCCTTCCGGCGTGCGGATCTCCAAACCGCTTACTTCTCCCTCCCTCGCAACACAACACGATTTGTGCGGGAAGCGGCTAAGCGCTTCGATCATTTGTTCGATGGTCATTGTTGGCACCCAAGCGATTCGGATCACAATCGCCAAAAGTTGCAACAAGCGCGCCAAGCAAATCCGCAATCTGGCGCGGCCGCTGATTTCTCAACATTTGGGCTCTCCAGCCGCCGATTTTCCGGCGCGCGCCCGATAGCGGCTGCGAATCGCCGCGCTACCAACGACGCCGTTCCACTCGAAGCGCCCCCACGCCTTCCCTCACAACCGCACCGTGACGTGCCGGATTCCCGGCACTATCTGCGGGCCCGCTCGGCTATGTATATTTATGCGGTTTGCCGGTTCGGAAGCCCTTTCCGCCTCGTCCGTCGGGTTCACAGACGCGCCGATATAGGGCCTGGCATGCAACCTGCTTGATTTCCACCATAATTTCATACGGACGCGGCTAACGGACTTACCGACTATGTCCCGCTACATAAATGGACTCAAAGGACGCATGCTGCTCACCGTCGGGCTGGCCATCGGCCCGTTATTGTGCGCGACCGGGTACGCGTTGTTGCGCATTGCGGATCACGCCGCTTTCGCCATCATCTACCTGGCCTTGCTCGCTCTCTTCGCTCTTTCGGCAATATGGCTGGGCGTAAAACTTTTTGTCACTCGGCCGCTCGAAGAGCTGGCAACGACGGCGGAACGACTCAGCGCCGGTGCTCCCATATCCGCCGGACATTTCGAGACCGATGCCGTGGAAATCAACGCCGTCGCGGCGGCGCTCAACAAAATGGGGAGCGCGCTGGCAAGAATATCGAGAGCCCATAAGCTCCTAAGCGAAACCAAACGCGCCGTTCTCAACACGACCGATGAACTCGCTCTCCTTCCCGAGATGTGCCGGCTGGTAGTAACGCAGATCGGCTACCGAGTTGCCTATCTCGTGTACGCCGGCGAGGACGACAAGCGCTTGCTTCAACCGATGGCGCACGAGGGCTTCGTCGGCGGTCTTCCGGCACTCAAGCAAACCCTCACGGATGTGAGCTGGGCCGTCGGACGCGGGCCGGTCTCCACGACCATACGAACCGGAAAGCCGTATGTGGCACAGCATCTCATGACCGACCAGAATTTCGCGCCGTGGCGCGGGGATGCCGAGCAAAACGGAGTCGCTTCTTGTGCCGTATTCCCAATATTCGTCGAACACCGCGTGATCGGTGCGCTTGCGATCTACGCCGTTGAGCCGGATGCGTTTCAAACCACCGAACTCGGTCTGTTGGCCGAAGCCGTGCAAGACCTATCGTTCGGCATCGCGTTGTTGCGGGCTCGCGTTGAGAAAGGCCGCGCCAATGCCACGATCGAGCGCATGGCCCACTACGATCGACTAACGAATCTCCCGAACCATACATTGTTCGAACAACACCTACACCGGGCATTGTCGGAGGCAAGGTCGTTCGACCGGGTGCTCGCGTCCTTCATTGTTGATATCCACCGATTGCGCGACATCAATGACGCCTTTGGGTTCCATCATGGCGACGCCGTCTTGAAGGAAGTCGGCAAGAGAATTAGCGCGCTGAAAGCGCCGGGAGCCTTTGTTGCCCGCATGCGGGGTGACGAATTCGCGCTGGTTTGCCGCGTCGGCGATGAAAACGACGCCGAACAACTCGCGATTCAATTACTCGAGGAATTGGACGTACCTTTCACCATCGACGGCACCCAAATCGACCTTAATTCGACGCTGGGCATCTCCCTATATCCGAATCACGGAACCGACGGAACACACCTCATGCGGCACGCCGACGTCGCGTTGCACGAGGCGAAGAAGTCCTCCAAACGATACGCGTTCTACCGACGCGAGCAGGACGCCGACAGTGCCCAGCGGCTGTCGCTGGTCGGAGACTTGAGACGTGCGCTCAGCGCGAACGAGCTGGAACTCTACTATCAGCCCAAAATCGATATCCTCGCCGGCAAAGTTTGCGGGGTCGAGGCACTCGTTCGCTGGAACCACCCGAAGCTTGGCTTTCTCCCGCCCGACAAGTTTATCGGCCTAGCCGAGACATCGGGTCTTATCCGGCCGCTTACGACCTGGGTGATACGCACCGCGCTACGGCAGTCCTCGCTGTGGCAACGCGACGGTATCGACCTCCCCGTGGCTGTCAATCTGTCGCCGTATAACTTGCGAGACACACGCCTCGTTGAGGCTATTGAGGACTGCTTACGCGACGCGCAGGTCGAGCCCGGAACGTTGCAGCTCGAAATTACCGAGGGAGCGGTGATGGAAGACCCGGAGGGTGCTCTTGAGATTCTCAACCGACTTCGCCAAATGGGCATAACGCTATTCATCGACGATTTCGGGACGGGATATTCGTCTCTAGGCTATCTCAAAAGACTTCCTGTCGACGCCGTGAAGATCGACAAATCATTCGTGATAGACATGGCCGACAATCACGACTCGGAGGTTATCGTGCGTACCACGATCAGCCTCGGACATGAACTCGGATTGCGCGTCGTCGCCGAGGGTGTCGAAAATCGCGCCGCCCTGGACCATCTGGCTGCGTTAGGGTGCGATGTTGCTCAGGGTTACTTCATAGC
>JBGPCS010000195.1:0-5491 GCA_041481875.1 Sulfurifustaceae bacterium | reverse complement strand
CGGCGGCGATCCCGGCATTCGACAGCGCTACCAGATCGTCCCCCCGCCCCGGCAACACGATCGCCAAGCGCCGCGCCGCGCCCGGGTTCGGCGCGTCGATCCACTGTGTCGGCATCGGGTCGATCGGCTTCGGCAGCAGCATCGTGCACGCGGGCAGAGCGGTTGCCGCGAGCGCCCCCAGCCAAATACGCAGCCGCCGCGGCCGCAACTCGCGAAAGAAAGACCGCAGCGTTCGCCGCCGCTGATTCATGCGTTCATCTCCCGGTTCGTCCTGCTTGGCCCATCGCGCGCATGCTCGAGCATCGCGCCGACTCGGCATCTTACGTCCATTACGGTTCAAGTACATTTGGGAAATTGAAGGTACATTTTTCTTTGGCCGAGGGCTTCCGGCGGCAAGCGGTGCTGGCTACATTTGCACGTCTGCTGGAGAGACACCAAACCAAACGGTCAGAGAGGAGACGCCGTGTCGCACGCATCATGGTTCGTGAGGGGAATGAGGTACCGGTGGCGCGCGACGATCGTCGCGGCAGCGGTCTCGTTGGTCGCCTTGGGTCGCACTGAGTTAGCCGCCGCCATCACGGATGATCCGACCAACAATCCCTGTATCTCGAACAGCAGGTTTTCGTTTTCGTTGATGGTCTTTGCGACGTAACCAGCGGCGGGTTCACGCGATACACGAAGCCGCTCTTCGAATCGTTCTCGATACTGACGACGATCGTGCCGAACGTAATCGGCTTCAGCGCGGACGGCGCCTCGGTTGCGATCACCGGCGCGGGCCTGGCGGTCGGAACGGTGTCGTGGTATCTGAGCGCAGCTCCCGCAGGTTCCGTCATCGGCCAGAGCCTGTCGGCCGGTAGCGCGCGGCAGGTCGGTTCGCCGGTGGACATCTTCATGTCGCAGGGCGGCGTGCTTGTTCCGAACCTGATCGGTTCCAGTCAGAGCGCCGCCACAAACAGCATTGCCGCGCAGGGATTGGCGTTGGGAACCGTTTCCACCGCGGTCAACTCGGCTCCGGTCGGTTCGGTGTTCTCCCAGAGCCCGGTGAGAAGCGCGCTCGTGGCACCGGGTACGACGGTGAATATCACGGTATCGCTTGGCGCCGTGACGGTACCGAACGTGATCGGGTCTACCAAGACCGGTGCGATCAACACGCTCACCGGTGCAGGCCTGGGCGCCAGCGTGTCCTCCCAGAAAGATTGTATCGATCCGGGCAACGTTCTCTCCCAAAGCCCATCGGGCGGCGCCGTTGTGGCGCCGGGTTCTTACGTGTACCTCCACGTGGATAGCGGCACATTCAAGAGCTGCGGCGCGATCAAGTAACTCATCGGAAATCAACAGGGCTCGGAGTGATTGCCTGTCATTCACTCCGATCCCGGTTTGCCGTAGAAAATAAACCCGTCGCTATTGCCGGGAGCGGCGCTGGTATCTCAGAGACCGAGTCCATGCAGAAGCGCCTCGATCTGCCGTTCCATCTCGGCACGATCTCTCAGTACGCGGATCACGCGGAAGAAGCCCTGAAGAAATGTCACGATGACTTGGGCGGCGATTTTCGCGTTGAATTCTTTTTTTAGCTCGCCGCTTTTGCGCGCCGTGTCGAGGCGAGCAACGAGCGCTTGTTCGAGCGTGCGCATCTCGGCAATGACGTAGCGCGCAACTCCTTTGGCGTGGGGGCGCCGACGAACGCGGTCCTCGAGGTGGGCGGAACGTCACCGGAGGATTTCGAGCAGATCGTCCGCCGGTACGTTGCGACATCGCCGTTTGCAAGGCGCACGACCGGATCGACACCCCGAGCGGTTGGCAACCTGATCAGGAGTTGATGACGCCGCTTCCAAACCTCGACGCGATCGCGCGCCGGTTCGAGATCCCAAAGATTTCGCACGCTACTCTGGCTGCCGACTCGGTTGCGTGGCGCAGGTCTCACGCCGTAGATTGAAATTGGGCCGGAGCCGATGTTCTCTCTGCTTCCGGCGGAAAAAACGAGCCGCGGCGACGCCGCTGCTCTATACTCCGCACCGCCGTGCACTCACTCAATGTCATCTGACCCAATTGTTCCCAGAGATGCTAGCGGAGACAAAATGATCGGAGCAAAGCGGTGGCAGCGGGTTGTCGTCGGATTGGCGCTCATCGTCGTGGCGGCCGGCGCTTATCTACTCTTGTGGCCGGTGCGTATCGACCCCGCTGTATGGACGCCGCAACCCGCTCCCGAGCTCGCGGGCATCTACGCGCCGAATACGCGCCTCGCGGGAACCGAACGTTTGGCCGAAGGGTTCGGCATCGGTCCCGAAACCATTGCCATCGACGCGCAGGGAAATATCTACGGCGGCGTGACCGACGGGCGCATCGTCCGGCTGAAACCGGACGGCAGCGCGGCGGCGACCTTCGTGAATACCGGGGGGCGTCCGCTCGGGATGGATTTCGACAAGCAAGGCGATCTCATCGTCGCCGACGCGTCGAAGGGCCTGCTCGCGATCGCGCCCGATGGAAAAATCACCGTGCTCACCACCGGCGCCGATGGAAAACCGTTTCGCTTGACCGATGGCGTCGATATCGGGTGCGACGGGACGATTTACTTCACCGACGCGAGCCACAAGTTCGCAATTGCCGAAACCACTTTGGATCTGCTGGAACATCGCGGCAACGGCCGGCTGCTCGCCTACGATCCGAAAACCGGCGCGACGCGATTGCTGCTGGATCAGCTTTATTTCGCCAACGGTGTGGCGGTGAGTCCGGACCAATCCTTCGTGCTGGTGAACGAAACCGGCAAGTACCGCGTCCGTCGCCTTTGGTTGAGCGGGCCGCGCCAAGGCCAGGATGAAATCTTCATCGACAATCTACCCGGGTTCCCGGATGGCATCTCATCGAACGGCGCCGGTAGATATTGGCTCGCCCTCGTCTCTCCGCGTTCGCGCGACCTCGACAATCTGTTACCTATGCCGTTCGCGCGCAAGATTGTCGCGCGCCTTCCCGCGAGCATGGCACCCAAAGCAACGTGCTATGCGTTCGTGCTCGGACTGGACACGAACGGCAAGGTAGTCGAGAACCTGCAAGATCCGGGATGCAAGCGCTTCGGCTTTATCACCGCCGTGACCGAGCACAAGGGGAAGCTTTATTTCGGAAGCCTGGAGCTGCCGGCGATCGGCCGCTTTCAGCTCGAATAGCTCGCGCCGATCGCGCCGGCGCGCAGCTTCCCGACCCAACTCGATCGATCTCAATTATTGCGTGCGGGAACGTTGCCCAGGAAGACGGTAACGGGTCAGACTATTACACCGAATGAAGATTTATTCCTGGAACGTGAATGGCATCCGCTCCGTCGTGAAGAAGGGGCACTTCGTCCCGTTCGTGCGATCCCATCAGCCCGATGTCCTCTGCCTGCAGGAAACCAAAGCGGAGCGAGGGCAGGTCGAGATCGATCTGCCTCACTATCGCGAATCCTGGAACTCGGCCGCGAAGAAAGGCTACTCGGGCACGGCGATCTTCTCGAAGGCGGAACCGCTCGCCGTGATCGACGGCTTTCCGGAAGCGTTCGCCAAGCGCTTTAAATTCACCGACGAGCTGCGACGCGACAGCACCGAGGAAGGGCGCGTCATTACGGCGGAGTTCCCCAAATTTTTCGTGGTGACCGTCTACACGCCCAACGCCAAGGACGATCTGAGCCGCTTGCGCCTGCGCTTCAAGTATTGGGACCCCGCTTTTCTTGCCTACTGCAAACAACTGGAAACGAAAAAGCCGGTGATCTTTTGCGGCGATCTCAACGTCGCTCACACCGAGTTGGACCTTGCGCACCCCAAGCCCAATCGCGGCAAGAAAGGCTTCACTGAGGAAGAGCGACAGGGTTTTCAAAATTTTCTCGATGCCGGCTTCATCGACACCTTGCGCCTGTTCAAGCAAGGTAACGGGCATTATTCCTGGTGGAGTCACTTCGCCAACGCGCGCGCCCGCAATGTCGGATGGAGAATCGATTATGTGCTGGTGTCGGCAGCGCTGCGCTCCGCCGTCAAAGCCGCCGAAATACATACCGAGGTGTTGGGGAGCGATCACTGTCCGGTGAGCGTGACCTTGGATGATGCGGCGGTTCGATAGCGCTACAGCACCCCAACCGACCGTTCTAAGACGCGGGTCGCCTCGGAAATCGGGCAGCCGACTTTCTATTTCTTCGGCGTCCTACCTTTACTTACCCATGATCGTGGACTGTCCCCGATCGCTGGTTTCCCCGACAATTACCGCTTTACCGCAATCGTAAGGAGGCTCTATGAAAGTGAATGACATCACGCAACTAGACCGTCGCCGATTCTTGCGAATCGCCGGCGCTGCGACGACAACTCTGATGCTGAACGCTCTGCCGTTCGCGGCACGCATGGCGAACGCTGCCACGGAGAAAATGAAGATCGGCATCGTCGGTTCGGGCAAGGTCGGAGGCGCGCTCGGCGGCGTGTGGGTAAAAGTCGGGCACGAGGTCATGTTTTCATCGCGCAACATCGAGCACGACAAGGCGCTCGCCGCCAAGTTCGGACCCAATGCGCGGGCCGGTACGCCGCGCGAAGCCGCCGCCTTTGGCGAAGTGCTGATGATCTCGGTTCCGTACGGGGCGTTACCCGCAGTCGGCAAGGACTTGGCGGAGCTCATCAAGGGCAAAGTCGTGATCGATACGTGTAACCCGTTCGTCTCGCGCGACGGTGAAATCGCAACGTGGGCGCGGGAGAAGGGCGCCGGCATCGCATCGGCGGAATTGCTCCCCGGGGCACGCATCGTCCGCGCCTTCAACGCGATCGGCGCTGCGCGAATGGGCGAAGCGCATGAACAGCCGGGACGCATCGGCATGCCGATCGCGGGCGATGATGCGCAAGCCATCGCGCTCGCCTCACGCCTGATACGCGACATCGGCTACGAGCCGGTCCTGATCGGCGGGCTCGCCATGGGCAAACATTTGATGCCGGGAACGCCGCTCGCGGGCGAGCGCACGCCGGAGGAGATTCGGAAGATTGCTGCCACCCTAACGTAACGGACGTGTCGGGAAGCGATCACCGCCCGGCGAGTGTTACCTCGGATGATATGGCGGTCGATGACGCTAAGAGTTCTGATTCCAGGTTTTGAACGATAGGGGCGGGGAAAGCCGCAGATACCCGATCTTGATATCGAGACCCGATCGCTTCAGCTGCCCGAATCTTCGCGCATACGTGAGTCTGCCCTATCCGACCCTCTTTAGGCGAGGTAGCGCCTTGATTTCACTTCCCGCGTCCTGCTCGGCCACACGAAGCTCGTAGATCTTTTGCAGATTCAGCCAGAATTCCGCGCTAGTGCCGAAGAAGTGTCCCAGACGCAACGCCGTGTCGCCGGTGATCGCCCGATCGCCATTTAGAATGTGCGTAATCCGATTTGTCGGCACGTTGAGCTGACGAGCCAACTCAGCGGCGCTCATGTTTAGCTCTTCGAGTTGTTCGGCGAGATGTTTGCCGGGATGTATTGCCGTGCGCGCCATGATAGACCTCAGTGG
>JBGPCS010000194.1:0-5530 GCA_041481875.1 Sulfurifustaceae bacterium | reverse complement strand
GTCCAATCGTGAGCGCCGAGACGAGTTCGTCCGGACTGGAATCCGGCGTTGCCGAGCGTGTGCTGGCCCCGCAGGAATACGAGGATTCCGATTCCCATGCCGACACCGGCGGACATGAAGCCCCAATGCCAGCCGACCTTCTCCCCGAGCGTGCCCGCGATCAACGGCGAAAAGAATGCGCCGAGATTGATGCCCATGTAAAAAATCGTGAATCCGCCGTCGCGGCGCGGATCGTGCTCGCGATACAGGGTGCCGACCAGCGTCGAGATGTTCGGCTTGAAGAACCCGTTGCCGACGATGAGCAGCCCGAGCGCGAGATGCAGCAGCGCCGGCACCGCCATCGCAAAATGCCCCAGCATCATCGTGAAGCCGCCGATGAAGATCGCTTTGCGCAATCCGAGATAACGGTCGGCCAAGTAACCGCCGAGGATCGGCGTCACGTAAACCAGCCCGGTGTAGATCGCGTAAATTTCGAGCGCGTTTTCGCGGCTGTACCCGACCGCTTTCACCAGATACAGGACCAGGAGCGCGCGCATCCCGTAATAGCTGAAGCGCTCCCACATTTCGGTAAAAAACAAGACCGGAAGGCCGGCGGGGTGACGATTGGCGACGGCGCCCGTTATCGCGCTCGGCGTTTCGGCTACGTTTGGCACGTTGTGCATGCGACCCTCGCAATTGCCGATGCAGCGTGACGGATCCACCGGCGGTATTTCTCGCGCGCGCCGACGATCGTTGAAATCACTGCCAGCCTATCCTTTCTTTCGGTCTTGACGAATGAACTCGCTGCCCTTTTCGGCGATCATGACGGTCGGCGCGTTGGTATTACCCGAGGTGATCGTCGGCATAATAGATGCATCGACAATCCGCAAGCCCGACAAACCGCGTGCGCGCAAGCGCGAATCCACGACCGTCAGCGAATCATCCTTGCTACCCATTTTGCAGGTCCCCACCGGATGAAAAATCGTCGTGCCGATCTGCCCGGCGGCGGTAGCGAGCTCGGCGTCGGTCTGAAACGCCATGCCGGGGAGATGCTCGCGCGGGCGATACGGAGCCAACGCCGGCATCGACACGATGCGCCGCGTCAGCCGCAAGCCCGCGGCGGCGGTACGACGATCTATGTCGGTTGATAGATAGCACGGCGCGATCCTCGGCGCGGCCGCCGGGTCGAGCGATGCGATGTGCACGTGTCCGCGCGAGGTCGGCCGGATATCGCACACGCTCGCGGTGAACGCCGCAAAGGTATGCAGTGGATCGCCGAACTTGTCGAGCGACAGCGGCTGCACGTGGTACTCCAGATTCGCCGTCTCTTGGCCCGCGTCGGATCGCGCGAACGCACCGAGCTGGCTCGGCGCCATGGATAACGGGCCGCTGCGCCGCAACGCGTACTCCACACCCATCAAGAATCTTCCCCACCGGCTGTTGGCAATCAAGTTCAAGCATTTGATGCCTTCGATCTTGAAAATCATGCGCAGTTGCAAGTGATCCTGCAAGTTTGCCCCGACGCCGGGAGCATCGCAGACCACCGGGATGCCGAGCGACTGCAATCGCGAGGCCGCGCCGACGCCGGAGCGCTCGAGAATGTTCGGCGTGCCGATCGAACCGGCGGCGAGCACGGTTTCGAGTCGCGCGGTCGCTTGCCGCTTTTCGCCATCGAGAAAAAACTCGACGCCGGTCGCGCGTTTGCCCTGAAACGACACTCGATCGATCAACGCGCCGGTGACGACAGTCAAGTTCCGGCGCCGCATCGCCGGGCGCAAGAACGCCTTGCGCGCATTCCAGCGCACGCCCCGGCGTTGATTCACCTCGAAGCGGCTGACGCCGAAATTGTCGCCGCGGTTGAAATCCTCGGTGCGTGGAATCCCGGCCTGCTCGGCCGCGTCGGCGAAGCGATCGAGAATGTCCCAGCGCAGCCGCTGCGGCTCTACGCGCAACTCGCCGCTCGCGCCGTGCATCGCGTCGGCGCCACGCCAATAGTTTTCGCTGCGCTTGAACATCGGGAGCACCTGTTCCCAAGCCCAGGACGAATCGCCGGTCAGCCGCGCCCAGTGATCGTAGTCGCGCGCCTGCCCGCGCATGTAGATCATCGCGTTGATCGACGACGAACCGCCGAGCACGCGCCCGCGCGCGTAGAGTATCGACCGGCCATTCAAACCGGATTCAACCTCAGTGAGAAAGCACCAATCGGTGCGCGGGTTGCCGATGCAATACAGATAGCCGACCGGAATATGAATCCAAATCCAATCGTCTTTACCGCCGGCCTCGAGCAGCAGTACCGAGACGTCATCGTCTTGCGACAACCGATTGGCCAATACGCAGCCGGCGGTTCCGCCGCCGACGATGATGTAGTCGAATGCGCCGTAAGTTTTCACTAGCGATCCGTCGCACCAAATCCATAGAGCCGCGCCGGATTATCCACGAGTATCAATTGACGCCCGGTCTCATCGGGCACCCATTCCGCCAGCAGGTCGAGCAGATCGCCGACGTTCATCATATGGCCGTAGTTGGCGACATGCGGCCAATCCGATCCCCATAGGCAACGCTGCGGCGCGGCGTCGTACAGGCGCAGCGCGAACGCGATCGTGTCGCTGTACGGCGGGCCCTCCACGGTCAAGCGATAGGCGCCGGAAAGTTTCACCCACGCTCCGTCGCGCACGAGCGCGACGAGCGCTTGGAAGCCCGGATGACCGACGCCGGCCGATGTCGGAAAGTGGCCCATGTGATCGACGACGAAGGGAACCGGAAGCCGCGCGAACCGCGGCGCAAGATCGCCGAGCGCGCGCGCGTCGAGCAGAAATTGCAGATGCCAGCCATGTTCGCGGCAAAGCGCGCCGTAGCTTTCCATCTCGTTGAAATCGATGCCGCCGCCGTAAAGGGTGTTCAACCGCAAGCCGACGATGCCGGCTTCTTTGAGCGCGCGATAGTCGCGCTCCGGCAATCCCAGCGGCACGACCGCGATGCCGCGCAATTTTTTTGGATGCGCGCCTAGCGTTTCCAACAGCAGCCGATTGTCGATGCCATGCACGCTGACTTGCACGAGCACGCCGTAGCTCATGCCGGTCGCGTCGAGCATCGCGAGATACGCCGATGGGCTCGCCGGCGGCGGCGTGTAGCTGCGGCTCGCCACGAACGGATACGCGGGCGGCACACCGATGACGTGCGCGTGCGTATCGACGGCGCCGCGCGGCACGGCATAGCGCGTCGGCGGACGCGGGTGCGGATCGGGCCCCGGACAAATCGGCGCCCGATCGCCGGCCCGCTCAGGCATAGGCGTGCAGCACTTTGCCGCGCGTTTCCGGCAACAGCGCCGCCGCGACGAAGAGCATGCCGTACGCGACGACGGCGAACAGCGCCATGGCATTCGCCAACGACACACTCGCGGAAATGTAACCGACCAGCGTCGGGAACAACGCGCCGAAGCCGCGACCGAAGTTGTAGGCGAAGCCCTGGCCCGACCCGCGCAGGCGCGTCGGGAACAACTCCGTTAAGAATGGCCCCATGCCGGAGAAATAGCCGCTCGCGAAGAACCCGAGCGGGAAACCAAGGTACAGGATAACTTCGTTCGAGATCGTGAGCTGTGTATACGCGAGGATCAGCACCGTGGCACAGACCGAAAACAGCATGAACAAATTGCGCCTGCCGATTCGATCCGCAAGATACGCACCGACCAAATAGCCCACGAACGCGCCGACGATCAGAAACGCGAGATAACCCGTAGAGCCGACGACGGTCAAACCACGCTCCGACTTCAAGAACGTCGGCAGCCACGTGACGATCGCGTAGTAACCGCCTTGCGCGCCGGTGCCGAGCAACGACGCGAGTAGCGTAATCTTCAGCATGTCCGGCGAGAAAATATCCCAAATCGCCGCGCGTTGGCTTTTCCCCTTGCGACTTTTGCGCAATTCCGCAGAGACGGCCGGCTCGGGCACGTAACGGCGCAGGTAGAACACCAACAGTGCCGGCAGCGCGCCGAGCGCGAACATCCAGCGCCACGCTTGGTCGGCCGGCAACCACGTGAATAACACCGCCTGCATGAGCACGGCGAGTCCCCAGCCGATCGCCCAACCCGATTGCACCGATCCGACGGCGCGCCCGCGATACTGCGCGCGGATCGTCTCGCCCATCAACACCGCGCCCGCGGCCCACTCGCCGCCGAACCCGAGGCCGAGCAGCGCACGGCAAACCATAAGCTGAGCGAAGTCCTGCGTGAACGCGCAGAGCAAGCTGAACAGCGAGAACCACAGGATGGCGATTTGCAGCGTCTTCACGCGCCCGATGCGGTCCGACAAATAGCCCGCGCCCCAGCCGCCGATCGCAGAGAACAGCAATGTCGCCGTAACCGCGAGGCCCGCGGTGCCGCGGTCGACTTGCCACAGCGTGATGATCGTGCCGATCACAAGGGGATAGATCAGGAAATCCATGCCATCGAGCGTCCAGCCGGCGAGGCACGCCCAAAACGTGCGGCGCTCGGGCGCGGTCATGTGTTTGTAGAAGCTGGTGAGGCTGGTATCGGTACCAGCAGCGGTCTTTGCCATTGTCGTTTTCTCCCTGTATAGGTGTGAGGGCGAACTACCTTCTACTCCGGTGCGCGCCGACAACCGCCAACGCGCGGCGCGCAACTATAGGCACACGTTCGCCCCCGGGTAAACACGTTCTCGCGGAAGCGGCGGGATGGAATTCCCGCCGGACCGGTTGAAGCCTAGAGGTTCAGCGGATTAGGCGCGGTTCGCTAGGTAACCGGCAAAGTTCGAGACGCGGACACCGCGCTAAGAAATTCCCCTTCTAAGCGATGCGCGCCCGTTGGCGCCGTTGACGGCTACGGAAGCCGCGCCTAGATTCTCGGCAACGATTTGCGGACGGCGGCGAAACACATGAGCGACGGCAATCAGTTCCGGCTTTTGGCGCAACGGCGCTTTCTCCCTTTCTTCGGCGCGCAGGCCTTCGGGGCCTTCAACGACAACATATATAAGAATGCGCTCGTTATCCTCGCGACGTATCAGGCCGCGAGCTACACGCAGATCGACCCACGCGCGCTGACGAACTTGGCGGGCGGCCTCTTTATCCTTCCCTACGTCGTGTTCTCCGGCATCGCCGGACAGCTGGCCGACCGGTACGACAAAGCGCTGGTGCTCAAAATCGTGAAGGCGGTGGAAATTTTCATCATGGCGCTCGCCGGCGCCGGCTTCGCGCTGCACAACATATCGGTCTTGCTTGCGGCCCTGTTTCTGATGGGTGTGCACTCGACGTTCTTCGCGCCCGCGAAGTACGGCTTGCTGCCGGAAGTGCTGCGCGACACCGAGCTGGTCGGCGGCAACGCGCTGGTCGAGATGGGCACGTTCTTGGCAATTCTCCTCGGCACGCTCGCGGCCGGAGTGCTCGCGGCGCGCGGCGACATCGGCGTCATTACGGTAGCTATCGTCGCGGTCGCGGCGGTGGGGTTCCTCACCAGCCTGGCAATTCCGAAGCTGCGTCCGGCCGCGCCCGATCTGCGTATCGACTGGCGTCCGTGGACCTCGACGTGGGAGAACATTCG
>JBGPCS010000193.1:0-5557 GCA_041481875.1 Sulfurifustaceae bacterium | reverse complement strand
CATGATGGTGTCGTAAGCGAACGATCCGCAAATAAGAGCCGACATGTTGTTCTTCCGGTGGGCGTGGGTTGCGGATTTTGGCAAAAGGCGCCCCACTAAGAAAGCTCGCGCCCGCCCCGCCGCCTCGACCACAGGGGGCTCGGTCACGCACCGATGGTGGCCGGCGTCGCCTACAATTGAGTTCATGACGACGCCGAATTCGACCAACTGGGCGCGCGGCGCGAACGCGATACCGGGGCGCGCGGCGAAACCTCGCCCGGTTGGAACGAGGCACGCGGCGACTGCCGTCACCACCCGGTATGCGTGGACTCGATGAACGAAAGCCCCATCCGGCTCGCAAAGTTTCGCCGCGTTTTATTATTTACCGCGCTTTCGCTCGGGCTCGTTTTGTTCGCGCTGGATCGCTATGCCGCGTTCGCGCACGTGCCCGCGGCGGATTCCACCCGAGTAGTCATTTATACGACGCAATGGTGTCCCTACTGCAAGCGACTGCGCGCGGATCTGGCGGCGAACCATGTGCCGTACAGCGAGATTGACGTCGAGCGTACGTTTCAAGGCCAGCTCGGATTCTGGGCGCTGCGGGGGAGGGGCGTTCCGGTATCGGCAATCGGACCGAAGGTTGTGTACGGATATCGCGTCAACGAGATCGCGAACGCGCTTTCCGCGCTCGGATATTCGTTCGCCGCAAGCGTCGGGACGCCGCCCGATTCGAACAAGGACGTCGCGACCTCTTCGACCAGACGTCACGGGCTTTGACATAGCCCCGCGCCAGGCTCGAAAAGCTGGCGGCGAGAGCTTCGATGTCGCGCGCGAGCCCTACGGCAGCGGCGAATACTTCAGATCCGGGCGGCGAGGGTGGTCGGTCGGAAAACCAGCGAGCGCGGCGCGCGACAAATACTTACCCGCCATTGGGCAGCGCGCCACCCTTTCGGCGGCGCGCTGAATCGCGCTTACGCCGCCGGGATGCTCCGGCGGCTGTCGAGCCATCGAAGCAGCGGCCCCCATTGCTCGACGTCGTACGCAGCGCGATCGCCGAGCTCGAAGATACCGAGACCTTGATCGTCGGCGAGCTGGTAGTTCGGCGTATCACGCAGCGTCGCTACGAATGGAATTCGCAGACGATCGAGGAAACGCTCGAGGCGGCGATAGATCTGGGTGTGTACGGTCGCGTAGTTGACGTGCAGCGCCCCGAGCGTTTGTTCCACGCGATCCTGCATGAATGAGTTCTCCCGCACACGGTTGGCGACGACGGCGACCTTACTCTCCTTGCGCTCGATTCGACCGACAAGCAGCAGATCGTGAATGAAGCGCGCCGCGGCACGAATATCCGTGGGAGAGGGTAACACCGGGACGACCAGAGTTTGCGCCCGTCGCACCAGCGCCGTCAGCTCCGCGCCACGACAACCAGCCGGAACATCGAGGACGATGTAGTCGGTCGTGCGCGGCACACGCAACGGTTCCTTCCACGCGGCGATGCCCTTGATGAGCGGACGGTCTTCGGGACGCGCCGCGAGCCATTCCAGCGCGGAGCCCTGCGGATCGAAGTCCGCCAGGACGACGGATTTCTCTTGGCTGGCGTAGTAGGCGGCGAGGTTGGTCGCCAGCGTGCTTTTCCCGCAGCCTCCTTTGGCGTTTATCAGCATGATCGTGCGCATCGTCACTCCCGCGAGCGAGTTAGGGGGAAGGGGCTCTGCTCATACTGCGCAAAAACGATCCAAGTTTATGGCACGGGACGCAAAAGCTCCACCGAATGACGCGTGATAAAAACGGATTTTGGCGACGCGAAGCGCGGCGGCGCGTGCGTTTATGCGAGTGGGTCAGGAGTCGTCGTGGTCGAACACGGTCAACGCGTGATCGTGCAGCAGGCGATCCGCGCTACTTCGCGGCGTTCGAGGGCCTTTGTGCTTGCGCCTTGAGCGTGCGGTAACGCGCCAGCTCTTGCTCCGAGCGCGCACGGATGTGCTCCTGCTCTTGGCGCTTTTGCGCGATCGTCGATTCGTGCTTGACGATTTGCTGCTGCGTCTGCTCCAGCGCTTTCGTGGTTTGTTCGGCGACTGCACCGCCTTTCTGCTCCGTCTCCGCTTGGGTTTGGAGCCGAGCCAGCGTGGCGCGCAGCGGGTTCAATGTGTCCGTGCTCGCGCGGATCATGGATTCAACCTGCGCGAGCTTGCGGTCGCGAATATAGGTGATGTCCGCTTCGTTGGCGTAGGTCGCCAGGAGTAACTCGTCTTGTTTCGCCTGCTCCTTGGCTTTCGTCCGGTCGTCGTCGCGCTGTTCGCGCTCCTTGAGCTCATCGCGGGTCAGGGGCGCGGCAATCTCCTTGCGCTTGATGCCCTGCTCGCTCATGACCGTAATTTTCGATTGCGAGCAGGCCGCCGCGGCGCTGTCGCCGTAGTGCCACTTGCCGGTCGCGTCTTGGCATTTCTTGATTGTCGGTCCTTTGTATTCCGGGTCCGCCGCTATCGCTGGCAGACTCACGAACACCACGAGACCGATCAGAAGACGAAGGGAGACTTTGTTCATTGGGGCGCTGCTCAAGGTATCAGTCTCAAGATAGGAGCGGGACCCCTCGCTGTCAAACAGCCCGCGCTGGTCGCCTGGGCGAGCCGATGCGCGGCGTTCCGGAGAAGGCGGGCGGCAGCGACTCCAACCCGTCGGCTGACCGGTGCGCGAGGGCGTGAGCGCTTGCCGCGCAAGCCGATTTGAGCGTAAGGTGCGCCCATCTCACAAGGATCGGGCATGAAATTTTTCAAGCGTAAGCCGCAACGACGCACACTCGACGAAATCGAGTTCGGCACGGTACTTGGCGAGCATCTAAGCTACCACGGAGATTTCGCCGGCGATGGAAACTACCTGGTGAACGGACATGTTCGCGGCAGGTGCGATATTGCCGGTCACCTCGTTCTCTCACCGATGGCACGCTGGAACGGCGACGTCGCAGCCTCGCACGTCGTCGTTGCCGGCGAGGTGCTCGGCGACGTATACGCGAGCGTCAAGCTTGAGTTGAAGTCGACGGCGCGTGTCCGCGGGAGCATTACCAGTCCGGTCATCGCGATGGCGGAAGGGGCGCTCTACGACGGGGAAATCCGCATGCGTCCGCACCCGCAACTCGTGCGGTTTAGCGAAAAGCGCTCCATATAAAATAAATCGCATCAGCGAACATACTCTCCCTCTCTCAACCAAATAATCGCGCGCGCAAGCGCGTATCGGCTCGCCCCCTTCTCCCTCCGGGAGAAGGGATGGGGATGAGGGACGAAGCTGATTTCGCTTCGCGGGAGAGGGATGGGGTGAGGGAAACTCGCATCAGCGATCCGACTCTCCCTTCGGGAGAGGGGCGCGGTGAAGAAGCGCGCATCTCGCTCACTCCGTCGTAACGCCGTACCGCGCTCGATACGCATCGATTGCCCGAAGGTTGTCACCGCCAGCTTCCCTCTCCGCGAGATACGCCAGCAGCGCATCCAGATTGACGATGCTTATCACCCGCAGACCGAGCTCGTGTTCGACTTCTTGCGCCGCGGAACGTTCGCCGAGTCCGCGTTCCTGTCGATCGAGCGCTATTGCGACCGCCACAGGGATGGCGCCGGCGCGACCGATCAGGTCTACGGATTCGCGCACCGACGTTCCCGCCGATATCACGTCATCGACGATCAGCACGCGGCCGCGCAACGCCGCGCCGATGATAACGCCGCCCTCGCCGTGGTCCTTTGCTTCCTTACGATTGAATGCATACGGAAGGTCGCGCTTGAACTGTTCGGCGAACGCGATTGCGACGGCGGACACGAGCGGAATGCCCTTGTACGCGGGTCCGTACAGCAGATCGAACGCCACTCCGGCGTCGGCAACGGCGGCTGCGTAAAATCGGCCGAGTGCCGCGAGACGCGAACCGGTGTTGAACAATCCGCTGTTGAAGAAGTACGGGCTGACGCGCCCCGACTTGAGCGTAAAGCTGCCGAAGCGCAACGCTTCGCAGCCGAGCGCCAAATCGATGAATTCGCGCTGGTAATCTTTCACGCGCTTCATTCTACCGGCCCGACGACGCGGGCGGAAACGTCGATGCTGTGGTGCGAGTCTGAACGGCGGATGGACGATTCGAATTGTCACGCTCAATCTAAACGGTATCCGCCCGGCGAATAAGGGCTTCTTCGACTGGATGCGCCGCAGCCGAGCGGACGGGCGTGGGCGAAGAACGTCGGGTGGCACATGATTTCCAGATCGCAACCCCGGGGATCGCGGCGAAGGCGGTCGCGGAATCGATCTACAAGCGCAAGCGCTTCTCTGATCATGCACCGTCGATGTACGATCTTGATTTCCCCGCTTCATCGGCATAACTTTTGGCAATGGACTACCGGGAAATCATCACTATCGACTCTGGCAAGCGGGGGAGTAAGCCCTGTATTCGGGGTATGCGCATTTCCGTCTACGATGTGCTCGGATGGCTCGCTTCGGGCATGAGTAAGGAAGATATTCTTCGTGATTTTCCGGAGCTAACACTGAACGACATTCATGCCTGCCTGCAATTTGCCGCTGACCGCGAGCATCGGCTCAAGCAGGCCTGAAGCTGCTCTTCGATCAAAATCTGTCGTACCGCCTCGTTGCGGCGCTCGAAACATTCTACCCCGGCTCTGCTCACGTTCGTTTGCTTGGCATGGAGCGCGCCAACGACGAAACGATCTGGCTGTACGCGAAGGAAAACCGATTCGTGATTGTTACCCAGGATTCCGACTTCAATGAGCGCAGCGTCGTTTTTGCTATCCGCCAAAAGTTATCTGGTTGAAGGGCGGGAATACGTTGACGAACCGCATACTGGCGCTTTTGAAGCACGATCAACCGCTGGTCGTTCTATTCGATGCCGAAGCGGAAACCGGGTGCCTGGAGCTTATGTAACGGACGCAGTGTTGCTCCGATTATGTATTGCTCGCGATTCTTTCGTTATAGCAACGTCTTCAGTTTGCCCCAAACATTTTCCAAAATGTGCGGTTGTGCCCGCGCCGTAGGATGGAGGCCGTCAGGCTGCATCAGTACCCTGTCGCCCGCGACGCCTTCGAGGAGGAACGGCACCAGCGGCGCGCTCCGGCGCGCGGCGACATCCGTGTAGATGCGCTGGAACCTTTCGTTGTACTGTGTGCCATAGTTCGGCGGGAGCCGCACGCCCAAGAACAAAACTTTCGCCCCGCCCGCCTGAGCCAGTATGGCGATGGTCGCGAGGTTTTGCTGCGCTTGTTCCGGCGCGAGCCCACGCAACCCGTCGTTGCCGCCAAGCTCGACGATGACGATGTCCGGTTGGTGCTGCGCGAGCAGCTTCGGTAACCGGGAGAGGCCGCCCGCGGTGGTGTCGCCGCTGATGCTGGCATTGACGACTTTATGGGGAAATCTTTGTTGGTCGAGGCGCTGCTGCAGCAGGTTGACCCAGCCGTCGCGGATCTCGATCCCGAACGCCGCGCTCAAGCTGTCGCCCAGCACCAGTATTGTTCGCGCGTTGGCCGCACCGGATAGAACAACGAACAACAGCAGTGCTGTCAGGAAACGAACGATGAGCAGTTTCGCCAACGGGGTTATT
>JBGPCS010000192.1:0-5559 GCA_041481875.1 Sulfurifustaceae bacterium | reverse complement strand
TGCTCGATTCGATTCTCGAGCGCTACGTCGAGCGCGACGAGTCGGCCGAGGACGTTATCGCCGCCGGTTTCGATGAAACTACCGTGCGCCGCGTGATCGCGATGATCGACCGCAACGAGTACAAACGCCGGCAAGCGCCGCCCGGCGTGCGCATCACGCCGCGCGCTTTTGGACGCGACCGGCGCTATCCTATTACTTCCGGTTTCACCCGCACGTGACCGAGTAGTCGCGCGCGCCGCGGGTGGATAACGTACGTCGTTTAGCGAGGTAGCGAAGCAATGAAGAAAATCGAAGCAGTGATCAAGCCGTTCAAGCTCGACGACGTGCGCGAGGCGTTGTCCGAGGCCGGTGTCACCGGCCTGACGGTCACCGAAGTAAAGGGCTTCGGTCGCCAAAAGGGACACACCGAGCTCTATCGGGGTGCGGAGTACGTCATCGATTTTCTTCCGAAGGTGAAGATCGAGGCGGTGATCGCCGACGAACAAGTCGAGCGCTGCGTCGAGGCGATCATCGCGGCCGCGCGCACCGGCAAGATCGGCGACGGCAAAATATTCGTCTATCCAGTCGAGCAAGTGGTGCGCATCCGCACCGGCGAGCGCGGCGAAGCCGCCATATAAACAATCTCGCATCAGCGAACCAACTCCCCCTCTCCCTCCGGGAGAGGGATGGGGTGAGGGACGGCGTGCCGAACTGTCGCATCCCTCACCCTCATTCCCTGGGAGGCGAGCCGAAGCGCGCTTGCCGCGCGCATTTTGTTTACTTGGCTCACCCCGCCGCCTTGATCTCCTCGATCTCTTTCAAATACCGACTTCCCGGAAAATTCGCCCGCAGCACGCGGATCGTATCGTCGGCGAGCTTCGTCAACCCCATGAGCTTGTACGCCTTTGCTTGGATGCCGAGCGCGTCCTCGATCGCCGGTGTGCGCGGATAGTTCTCGAGCGCGTGCTTGCAGCGGTTGGCGGCGGCGACGTAGGCACCGCTATTTAGGTAGAACTGCGCAACGTGGACTTCATAGCGGGCTTGCGCATCGAGCAAATACTTCATCCGCTCGCCGGCGTCTTTCGCGTAGCGGCTATTCGGAAAGCGTTCCACCAACTCGCGAAATGCATTGTACGACTCGCGCGCGCCCTTCGCGTCGCGGTCCCAGAGGTTCTCGTCGTATCCGAGCAGCGTGTGGATGAGGCTCTTCTCGTTGTGAAAGTTGATCACGCCCTTGAGGTAGTAGGCGTAGTCGGCGCTCGGATGCGTCGGGTGCGAGCGGATGAAGCGATCGGCGGCGGCCAGGGCGAGCGCCGGCTCGTTGTCCTTGTACTGCGCGTATGCGATCTCAAGCTGCGCCTGCTCGGTGTATCGGCCGTAGGGGTAGCGCGACTCGAGCTGCTCGAAGCTCTTGATCGCCTCGCCCCAACTGCCCGACTCCATTTTTTCCTTCCCGTCCTGATAGAACTGTTCGGCAGTCCAATCGCGGGTGGGATCGGTCACGCTGGCGCAGCCGGCAAGCGCGCACGCAACGGTGAGTACTGCCATTCGAATGAGTCGATGCATCGGGTCCTCTTAAATTCCGGGGGAAGCGGCTACACTGGTCGCCGAAAATCGTACCGCGGTCCGTCGCGGGTTCGCGTTCAATCGCAAGAATCATACTGACTGGCATGAGCAAAGCAAAGATGCGGATTGCGCGAATCCCGTCGGACTTCGCCGGCCGACGGTTGGATCAAGCGCTGGCGTCGCTCTTTCCCGACGTCACGCGCTCGCAGGTCCAGCAGTGGATCGCCGCCGGTCACGTGCGACTCGATGCAAAGGTTCCGCGCAAGCGCGACAAAGTCCAGGGCGGCGAGCGGATCGAGCTGCACCAGCCGGCGCGCGAGGCAACCACGGAAGCCGCGGAGGCCATCGCCCTCGACGTCGTGTACGAGGACGACAGTCTGATCGTCATTAACAAACCGGCGGGTTTGGTCGTGCATCCCGGCGCGGGAAATCCGCGCGGTACGGCGCTGAACGCGCTGTTGCATCATGCGCCCGATCTCGCGCAGCTCCCGCGCGCCGGCATCGTTCACCGCCTGGACAAGGACACCTCCGGCCTCATGGTCGTCGCGAAGACCGAGCGTGCGCGCCAGCAACTGATCCGCGGCTTGCAGTCGCGCACCATCGCGCGCGAGTACGTGGCCATCGTGAACGGCGTTATGGTCGCCGGCGGCAGCGTCGACGCGCCGATCGGGCGCCACCGCGCCGATCGCACACGCATGGCGGTGACCGAACGCGGCCGGCCCGCGGTGAGTCACTATCGGGTCATGAAAAAATACCGCGCCCACACACTGGTGCACGTCGCGCTTGAGTCCGGGCGTACGCATCAAATCCGCGTGCACATGGCGCACTTGCGGTTCCCGGTCGTCGGCGATCCGGTGTACGGCGGACGGGCGCGCGTTCCCCGCGTGGCGAGCGCGCGTCTCGTCGAGCTGCTGCGCGAATTCAAACGCCAGGCGCTGCACGCGGCAAAGTTGTCCTTGGTGCATCCGGAAACCGGCGACGCGATGCGATGGGCCGTCTCGGTGCCGAAGGATATGGGGGAGTTGATGGAGGCGTTGGCGGAGGATGCTGGCGAACACCTGAAGTGATCCAAATATCAACCGTTTCCCTCTCCCTTTTAGGGAGAGGGCAGGGTGAGGGTGAAGTGGCGAGGTGGCATCCCATGCAAAAACGTCGTGCAAGACGGTTGCCGTCTAGAGCAACCCGATGCTGAAAGGTGATTGTGGTTCGCGTTGCGCAACCGCCGGATTGAAGGTGCAAAGTTCCGACGCCAGTATGTCATCGGCCGATACATCTCCGATTTTGCGTGCACCGAAAGTAAGTTGGTTGATCATCGAATTGGATGGAGGTCAGCATACGGAGCAAACGCGGTACGACGACAAGCGCACTGAATTCCTGAGAGGCCGAGGATTTCGGGTATTGAGATTTTGGGATAATGATGTCTTAAGAGATACAGGGGCGGTACTGGAATCAATCCGGCTCGCGTTGATTGTGCGCCCCCCACCCTAACCCTCTCCCCGAAGGGGAGAGGGAAATCGAGGTTACTATGAAGTCTGCCTTCGTATCTGTTGTTGCAGTAAGCGCTGCATGCAAAACCATTCTCCGTTTCGCCATCGGCACACTTGGTCCGCTGTTCCTCGCTGTCGCCCAAGCAGAAACACTATCTCCCGTCTTCGACGGCCACATTCACTACAGCGCCGATGCGCGCAATGCCTACAGCGTCGATCAGATTATTGCCATCTTGAAACGCGCGGGCATCGAGCGCGCGCTGGTGTCGAGTACGCCGAACGACGGAACGATTACGCTGCATGCGAAGGACCCGGCGCGGATCGTCCCGGAGCTGCGGCCGTATCGAAATCGCGATGATATGGGTTCGTGGTATCGCGATCCGAACATCGCCACATTTATCGAGACGGAGCTCAAGCGCGGAATATATCGTTCGATCGGCGAGTTTCATTTGCACGCCGGGCAAACGGATACCCCGGTGGTGCGGCGCGTGGTCGCGGCTGCCGTCGAGCGCGGCATCCCGCTGCACGCGCATTCCGATGACGGCGCGGTGCACGAATTGTTCGCGATCGATCCGAAGGTGAAAATCATCTGGGCGCACGCGGGCATGTCGTCACCGCCGGCGACGATACGGACGCTGCTCGATCGTCATGCGACGCTGTGGGTGGAGTTGTCGCTACGCGGGAGCGATATCGCGCCCGGTGGACGATTGGACTCGGCGTGGCGCGAGTTGTTTGTGCACCACTCCGATCGGTTCATAATCGGAACCGACACCTGGGTGACGTCGCGCTGGGAACAAGTCGAATCCGAAAACCGCCTCGCGCGCGCGTGGCTTGCGCAGCTGCCCGCGGACATCGCGGAGAAAATCGCGTTCCGCAACGCCGCGCAATTGTTTCCGAAATAGCATGGCTCAACGCGTCATCTTTACCGTGGGGCATTCGACCCGCGCGCTCGATGATTTGCTCGCGCTGATCAAGGCACGGAATGTTGACGCACTCATCGATGTACGTCGCGTTCCGGCGTCGCGTCGCCACCCGCAATTCAATCGCGACGTGCTGGCGCAACGGCTGGCGATGGTGGGGATTGCGTATACCTGGATCGCGGAGCTTGGCGGCCGGCGCGCGCCGCGCCCCGATTCGCATAATACGATCTGGCGCAACGGCTCGTTTCGCGGCTACGCAGATTATATGGAGACGCCGGCATTCCGCGCGGCGATCGAGCGCCTCGAATGGATCGCCGCCGAAAGGACGGCAGCGATCCTGTGCGCTGAGGCGTTGTGGTCGCGTTGCCACCGCTCGCTGATTGCGGACTGCCTGACCGCGCGCGGCCGATCCGTGGCCCACATCGTCGATTCCACCGCGACCGAAGCCCATCGCTACACGAAGCCGGCGCGCATCATCGACGGAGCGTTGTCGTACGCCGAGTCCCGGTTGATATAAGTTCGAATCCGCCTCGTTTGCATATCATCAGCGGCTCGTCGCCAAATGGGACGCCTGCGCTAGGGGCGCCCGTTCTTTGGCTGTATGCGCGGTGAAGTCGGTGAGTGCGACAAAACGGACGTGTGTGCGTCGGCAGGTTCCTCAGCGCGTCTTTGCTGACGCGGACGATCGTTGGGGCGGCGCAAGCGACGATCGCCGCTTCCCGTGGATTGCAATGCTTTCGCTCGCGGGAAGCGAGGGCGAGCATCATTCGTTGTAGCGAATGTCGACGATCGTATATACCGCGCTGCCACCGGGTACGGACACGGCGACTTCGTCGTCGACCATTTTCTTCAACAGCGCTCGTGCGAGCGGCGAGTCGACGCTGATCCACCCGTGCGCCGCGTCGAATTCATCGCTACCGACGATGCGATATTCGCAAGCCACTCCGGCTTCGTTCTCGAGCTTCACCCACGCACCGAAGTAGATTCGAGTCGGATCGGACGGCGGCCGGTCGACGACGACGAGCTCGGCGAGACGTTTTTGCAGAAAGCGCAGACGCCGATCGATCTCGCGCAGTTGGCGCTTGCCGTAAATGTACTCGGCGTTCTCCGACCGGTCGCCCAGCGCCGCGGCTTCGGACACCGCCTGCGTGACCTGCGGTCGCTTCACTCGCCACAGATGCTCGAGTTCGGCGCGCAATTGTTCCGCCCCCGGTGGTGTGATGTACACAGAGCGCCCATCCGGCGTAGTTCGATTCCTGACCATGAGATTAGGTTACCCGATGAAAGGCAGAGGCGGGTACTTGGTCTGTGTCGGCTATCGGTTTAACGTCGTGCGGCGTATGATGCTGAGCGCGCGCGCTAACGTGCCGTCTCGATCATTTTGAGCGAACGAGAACCGCGGCTGTACCACTACTCTAACCCTTAGTTCAGGAGTCCCTGATGAACATTTTTGTCGGAAATTTATCGCGCGACGTCACCGAAGACGATCTGCTACAAGCGTTCGGCGCCTATGGGCGCGTCGCGCGCGCCACCGTCCTGAAGGATAAATTCAGCGGCCAGCCGCGCGGCTTCGGTTTCGTGGAGATGGAAGCGAAGGCCGAAGCGCA
>JBGPCS010000191.1:0-5578 GCA_041481875.1 Sulfurifustaceae bacterium | reverse complement strand
GGCTGGAGGAGCGTCGGCGCAATTTCGGCAACCAACTTTCGGGCGGCGAGCAACAAATGCTCGCCATTGCACGCACGCTGATGCTCAACCCGAGCCTATTGCTGCTCGACGAGCCGATGGAGGGTTTGGCACCGATCGTCATTCAATATTTGATCGGCGTCATTCGCGATCTCGCGGCACAGAGCGGCATGACGATCATCCTGGTCGAGCAGCACGCGAAGCTCGCGCTGTCGCTGACGCGACAGGTCATCGTGCTCGATCGCGGACGAGTCGTGCACCGGTCGGACAGCGAACAGTTGCTGCGCGATCCGGAAACGTTGCAGCGGCTCGTCGCTGTCGCGTGAGTGTTGCAGTCCCGAGAAATGCGGCATGATGGCGATACCAGCAGGCTGTTGAAAAACAGCCTGCTAGGGCCGCACACGGAAGTGCGGCCCGTTTTTCGAACACGCAAGTGTTTGGAAAACAGAGCGAGGCGCGGACATGCGCCGCGACTCGCGAGTTGAAAAATTCCACGGAAGGACTTTTTCAACGCCCTACTGGGGATCGGAGAAGGAACGTGAATCGAGACGCCGTGTCCGTCGAGCTGGCGAAAATCGTCGGGGCCGACCACGTGCGCGTGGGCGCCGACATCGACGCCCGGCGCTTGCGCGATTGGTTCGTGCAGATAGAAAGCGGAGCGCCATTCGCGGCAGTGCGGCCGCGCACGACCGCGGAAGTCGCGGCGGTCATGCGCGTGTGCAACACGAACCGTGTAGGCGTCGTACCCCAAGGCGGCTTGACGGGTTTAGCGGGCGGCGCGACACCGGTCGACGGGTGCGTGCTGCTTTCGCTCGAGCGCATGACCGGCGTCGAGGAGATCGACACGGCGGCGGCGACGCTGACCGCATGGGCGGGAACGCCGTTGCAAACGATCCAGGAGGCGGCCGCGGCCGCGGGCTTCTTGTTCGCCTTGGATCTGGGCGCGCGCGGCTCGTGCCAGATCGGCGGCAACGTCGCGACCAACGCGGGCGGCAACCGCGTGATCCGCTACGGCATGACGCGCGAGCTGGTGTTGGGGCTCGAAGTCGTGCTCGCCGACGGCACCGTCATCACCTCCCTCAACAAGATGCTCAAAAACAATACCGGCTACGATCTCAAGCAGCTTTTCATCGGCAGCGAGGGAACCCTCGGTATCGTGACGCGGGTAGTACTGCGCCTGCATCCGCAACCGAAGAGCGTGTGCACGGCGATCTGTACCGTCGACGACTATGCCGGCGCGTTGGCGTTGTTGCGCCATGCGAAGGAAGGAATGGCGGGGACGCTTTCCGCGTTCGAGATGATGTGGCCCGATTTTTACGAAACCGTTACGCGAAAGGTCCCGGGACTGTCGCCGCCGTTGCCATACGGTTGCGGCGGCTATGTGTTGATCGAGGCGCTCGGTTCCGATCAAGCGCACGATCAGGCACGCTTCGAAGCGGTCCTCCAGGCGGCGCTGGAAGAGAAGCTCATCATCGACGCCGTGATTGCGCAGTCGCGTGGCGAGTCGCAAGCGCTTTGGCGCATCCGCGACGCCTCGGGCGAGCTGACGCAAATTTTCGGGCCGCAAGTGAAGTTCGACGTCAGCATTCCGATGCGCGACATCGGCCGGTTCGTCGAAGCCGCCGTCGCGGCGCTGCGGCGACGCTGGCCGCAAGTGAGCACCGTCGCGTTCGGCCACATCGGCGATTCCAACATCCATTTGAACGTGCATGTCGACAGTGGCTCCGACGCGAGCGCGACGCTGGAGCATGAGATCGAGCAGCTCGTCTACGACCTGGTCAGGCAGTGGAAGGGTTCGATTTCGGCGGAGCACGGCGTCGGGTTGCTCAAACGTGAATTCCTCGGGCACACGCGCACCCCGGAGGAAATCGAATGGATGCGCGCGATGAAACGAACATTCGACCCGTTCGGAACTCTGAACCCCGGTAAAGTGTTCGGAAAGTCTGATTAATCATGATTATCCACCGCGGAGGATGCGGAGGAATTCAAAGAAAATCAAACCAAAACCCTCTGCGTCCTCCGCGTCCTCTGGGGTTAAGACTAATATTTCAGAGCTTCGCAGGAGTTTGATCGACGGAGGATGTAGCAGATGTGGGGTGCCTTCCACGCTCCACGGGTTCGATCGGTGCGCACGGCGCACTCTACATTTTATGATGATAAGTATTTTCGTCCGCCCGAACGATGAAATTCAAAATTCGTAGAGCCAGGCCGGAGGACGCGGTCAGGATCAGAAACTGCCACAGCGCATCCATTCGCGGCCTGTGCGCGAACGACTACAGCGCGCGCCAGATTGCCGCGTGGACGAACCGGAAAGCCGATTCTTACCGCCGGGCGATGGCGGCGGGCGAAGCGATGTACGTCGCGCAGGCGGGCGATCGGATCGCCGGCTTTTCCGCTACGGTTGATGGAGAAATCCGCGCGGTCTATGTGCACCCGCGATTTGGCGGGCTCGGCATCGGTAAGACTCTTCTTCGGGCGGTGGAAAAGGCGGCGGCGAAGGCAGGATTCGTTTCGGCCAAACTTTCGTCCACGCTGACGGCGCACTCCTTCTATCGAGCCCTGGGTTATCGGACGTTGAGGAAGACAGAAGTTCGTTTCCGCGACGGTACCGCGGTTCCCTGCATAAACATGAAAAAACGCCTAACATAGCGAGCGCGAATGGTGTCAGAAAGTCGGCCCCGCTCGCGGCTCCGTTGGACATCTTTCAGAGGAATATATGAACACCACCGAACTATTTTCGCTCAAAGGCCGCACCGCGCTCGTCACCGGCGGCTCGCGCGGCATCGGCAGGATGATCGCCGAAGGTTTCGTCGCACAAGGCGCACGCGTCTACATCTCGTCGCGCAAGGCGGATGCGTGTAACGAGACCGCGAAGGAATTGTCGAAGAGCGGGGGAACCTGCATAGCGCTGCCGATGGATGTTTCGACCGTCGAAGGCGCGCAGAAGCTGGCGGCGGCGTATGCCGCGCGCGAACCGAAGCTCGACATTCTCGTCAACAACGCCGGTGCCGCTTGGCTCGCGGAATTCGATAAGTTTCCGGAGAAAGGCTGGGACAAAGTGATGGACTTGAACGTCAAGGCTCCGTTCTTTGTGACGCAAGCATTCGTCGGCGCGTTGCGCGCCGCGGTGGCGAAGGACAAGCCGGCCAAGGTCATCAACATCGCTTCCATCGACGGGATTTCTCTAACGTCGAACGAGACTTACTCTTACGTTGCGAGCAAATCCGGACTGATTCAGCTGACGCGTCTCATGGCGTCGAAGTTGATCAAGGATGGCATCGTCGTGACGGCGATCGCGCCGGGCCCGTTCAAGTCCGACATGAACATCTGGGCGCGCGATCACGCGGACGAAGTCGCGGCGCGGGTTCCCGCGAAGCGAGTCGGGATCGACACCGACATGGCGGGCGCGGCGATTTTTCTCGCGTCCCACGCCGGCGACTATGTCGTAGGGTCCACCGTGACCGTCGATGGCGGGTTAGCGTTCGCGAGCTAGGAACGAGACTCGGGGCGGTAGTGGATTGATCGGTGCTTACCTGGGGAATCTCTGATTTGTGTTCATGCACGAGGTGGCGACTATGAGCACAGAACCGCACAAACTCCACGACATCGGCGTCGCTCGGCAAATCGGCTTGTATAGCGATGCCGTGGAAGTTCGGCCAAATGTCCGCTGGCTCTTCACGGCCGGAACACCCGGCTTAGCGTTGGACGGAACACTGCCGGGCGATATTGCCGGTCAGGCGGAGTTGGCTTGGACGCATGTTGTCACAACGCTCGAGCGTGCCGGTATGACGGTCAAAGACTTGGTCAAGGTTACGCATTATTTGCTTCGCGCGTCCGACATTCCTGCGTACGTCAAGGTCCGCAGTCGTTACCTCGGCGATGCGCGCCCGGCCTCGATGTTGCTCGTCGTCCCCGCGTTGGTGCGTCCCGAGTTCTTGCTCGAAGTCGAAGCGATCGCCGCGCGAGCGTAGTGCGTCCCCGATCAACCGCGCGGTTCGTGCTCCAGCGTGCGCTTCATGGCGAGCGCGCCTTGCTCCATCATGCCGCCAATGGGTGCGGCAACACCGTGCGGCAATACGTCGACGATCCAGACGATCCGCGCACGGCGTTCGCCGTCCGCGTACACCTGTATCGAGGCGTGGTGATGCGTTGCGCGTCCGCCGACCGCTGCATAGGCGAGCCGGCGAGCGTCGTCGCCGATATCGACGATCAGCTCGCGTACGACCATGCCGTTCGCGAAAGTGACGACTCTCGCGTCGCCGTCGAGGCGCGTGTCGGTGACGAAGCCGCGTGCTAGACGTTCGTGCACGCCGCCGACGTCGCGCACCGCCGCCCATACATCCGCGGCGGGAACGTCGATCGAGATTTCCTTACGGATAGAAGCCATGCGTGCTCCTTAGCCGTGCTGACTACAGTACGCCTCGAGCCGATAGCCATCCGGATCGACCACGAAGGCGGCGTAGTAGTTGGGGCCGTAATCGGCGCGCACGCCCGCCTTCCCGTTGTCGTGCCCTCCCGCGGCTAGCGCGGCGGCGTGGAACGCATCGACACTCTTGCGCGTCGGCGCCGTGAGACAGAAGTGCAGACCGGATTCTTCGTCCGGCGGAACCGGGCGCTCCGTGACGCTGATCCAGAAGACGACGGCATCGCGGCCATAGCCGAGCGACGCATCTCCTTCGCTCAGACACCGATAGCCAAGCGGCGCCAGCGCCGCGTCGTAGAAGCGCTTGGTCTTGGCGAGATCGCGTACGCCGATGGAAACATGATCAATCATCGAACCGACTCCTGGGTGACAAGTGCCGACATGATAGGGCGCCCCCTATGTAGGCGCTTGGGGAAAATTGCTATCCTGTGCGCATGAATTCCGAGCCGGTTGGCAATCATGACGGCGCCGAACGATCCGCCGGATCGATAGCGACGCGCGCGATCGCGCGAGGCGAGGGTTGGTTGATCCGCGAGGTCATCTGCCGCTCGGGGCCGCGCGATCGGCCTTTCGAGGAGCGGCACGAGAGTGTTGCGATTTCGGCGGTGGTCGAAGGGTCGTTCCACTACCGATCGTCCGAGGGCAAGGCGCTGCTCTATCCGGGCTCCTTCCTGCTCGGGAACGTCGGAGCTTGCTTCGAGTGCGGGCACGAGCACAGCAGCGGGGATCGCTGCATCGCATTTCATTTCGAGCCGTGGTTCTTCGAGGAGATCGCCGCGACCGCGGCCGGCTCGTCGCGCTTTCGGTTTCCGAGCGCGATGCTGCCCGCGATGCGAGTGCTCGCCGCGCCCATCGTGCAGGCCGAGGTGATCGCCAGGAACGAAGGCAGCGTCGCGGCCGATGAGCTTGCGATTCGCGTCGCGGAGACGGTGCTCAAGACCGTGTCCGGCGTCAGTGCGACGACGCCGGCGTTGTCGGCGCGCGACCAGCGCCGGATCAGCGATGTGCTCCGTTATATCGAACGAAACGCGAGCGAGCCGATCGATTTAACCGGTCTCGCAGCGGTCGCGTTCATGAGCAAATATCATTTCCTGCGCACCTTTCGTCGCATCGTCGGCGTCACACCGCATCAGTTTC
>JBGPCS010000190.1:0-5582 GCA_041481875.1 Sulfurifustaceae bacterium | reverse complement strand
GCGCGATTCAGTTCATTGTCCACAACTATTAGACACACTAGGAAATTTGATGCTCAGCAATGCTATTCAAGAGGCAGGCAATGTCGTGCTTGTCTCCAAGTTGTTGCAAAAAACCGCTACAGCCAACAACCCTGAGGCCATCGATTTTTACGATTCGCTCGAGATTTCTGACCCCATGTTCGACCAATATTCTACCCATGCATTTGCAAATTTTCCGACCGATGCTGATTGGCAGGAGGATGTAAAACAGTGCCGGTCTTTTATTCCTCGATTAAAAGTTGGTGAAAAATATGAAAATGCATTTGCAGTGGAGCTGTGCAGAAAATATGATTCAACTAAAACGAATAGACTTTTTGCTCGTGATAATTACGAAGAGCTTGTAAACTTTCGGGGTAATGCCGAGATCGTTGACGTGCGTTTGAATTGCCCGCCGGAGGTGACGTTGCATCGGTTACGCGCCGGGTAGCGGATCGCGCCTTTCGGCGCGGTTTGTCCGTGCATGAAGTGCGGCGCCCGAACCTGTGCTCCCACCTAATACGGTTGATCCCGCAACCGGAACCTGAACAGCACCCGCGATACGATCAGCTCCAGAATCACGAACGCGGCGACCATCAGGCCGATGTCGATGCTGCCGAGATCGTAGCGCGGCTTAATGACGAGCAGAGGAAATAGACTTTCCGGGATCTGGTCGAGGCCGAGTGCTTGGCTGCTCGAGGGTAGACCCAGGCGACGTTTGGTGAAGCTCGAAAAAATATCGCCCAGCATCGCAAAGAGGCCGAGAAGCAGACCGGTGGTTCCGTCCAAGCCGATGAGCACCGCGGCTGCTGGAGTTACCAGGAGCGCTAGCGCCACGCCGCGTATCGTTTTCGAGGGACCGAGCAACGGTCGCCCGTCCAGAAACTTGCGGCCGCCGTCCAGAGGCTGGCCGAAGCGCTGTCGCAACAGGGTGTAACCGAAAAGTGGCGCACCGTTGGCGATTCCGACGAGGAGCAGCAGCTTGAGGTGCAGGTGGAAAAGAATGTCGGAAGTCATACGCCGCCGCGCGGAATGTCGTTGCGGCGCCATTATTGTCGATTGTTCGATCGAGCGCTATGCGCCGGCGTAGTCACCCGCGCGCCGGTTGCGGTATTCTTCGTTCTCACGATCGACCCATTGACGCGTTATGAATCCCCGTTACTCGCCGGACCAGGTTGAGCGCAAGGCTCAAGCCGATTGGGAGCGCGCTGACGCTTATCGCGCGCGCGATGACGATACGCGCCGTCCCAAGTTCTATTGCCTCTCGATGTTCCCCTATCCGTCGGGGAAGCTGCACATGGGCCACGTGCGTAACTACACAATCGGCGACGCCATCGCGCGCTACCGGCGCATGCGCGGATTCAACGTGTTGCAGCCGATGGGTTGGGACGCGTTCGGTCTGCCCGCGGAGAACGCGGCGATGGCGAACCGCGTGCCGCCGGCCGCGTGGACGTACGACAACATCGCGTACATGAAGAAGCAATTGAAGTCGCTCGGTTTCGCGATCGACTGGTCGCGCGAGCTGGCAACGTGCAAGCCCGACTACTACAAATGGAACCAGTGGTTCTTTCTGCGCATGTTGGAGAAAGGGCTCGCGTACAAGAAAACCGGCGTGGTGAATTGGGATCCCGTCGACCAGACGGTGCTCGCGAACGAGCAAGTCATCGACGGCCGCGGCTGGCGCACCGGCGCGCTCGTCGAGAAGCGCGAGATTCCGATGTACTACCTGCGCATTACCGCGTACGCGCAGGAGCTGCTCGACGATCTCGCCAAACTCCCGGAGTGGCCCGAGCGCGTGCGCGCCATGCAAGCCAACTGGATCGGCAAGAGCGTGGGCGTGCGTTTCGCGTTTCGATATGAACAAATCGCATCAGCGAACCTGCTCCCCCTCTCCCAAGTAAATGAACACGCGCGCGAGCGCGTATCGGCTCGCCCCCTTCTCCCTCCGGGAGAAGGGACGGGGATGAGGGACGAAGCTGTCTTTGCTTCGCGGGAGAGGGATGGGGTGAGGGATGTTGGCGCTGCCCCGCGCTCAAACGAAAGAGCGGTTGCGATGCGCAATGCCGCAGGCACCTCTCCCTCACCCTCGGTCCCTCTCCCTCCGGGAGAGGGAAGAGAAGAAAAGCTCTGGGTCTTCACAACGCGCGCCGACACGATCATGGGCGTTACCTTCTGCGCGGTCGCGGCCGAGCATCCGCTTGCCACGCACGCGGCGCGCAACAACCCCGCGCTCGCCGATTTCATCGAGGAGTGCAAACGCGGCACGGTCATCGAAGCCGATCTCGCGACGATGGAAAAGAAAGGCATGCCGACCGGTTTGAGCGTCACGCATCCGCTCACGGGCGAGTCGGTGCCCGTGTGGGTCGGTAACTACGTACTCATGGGTTACGGCGATGGCGCCGTCATGGGCGTGCCGGCGCACGATAAACGGGACTGGGATTTCGCTGTAAGGAACAGTCTTCCGATTAGGAGAGTGATTGCTAGCAAACAATTGCTCGAGGATCGATATAGAGCCATCGACGAACTCGAGAAGGAGAATATTTCTATCGATAGGGAAAAGATAACTGATGTTAGGTACATCGAAGATTTCGTTTTCAAAAAAAATATTTCAAAGCAAGCTGAGCGCGCGATAAATACGCTGCACTCCCAATTGATACACGAAGGTTGCTTCATTGACTACGGCGTGGTCATCAACTCCGGTGAAAAGTACGACGGCCTTGACTACGAAGCCGCGATCGACGCTATTGCCGCCGATCTCAAAGCCAAAGGTTTGGGCGACAAACAAGTGCAATGGCGCTTGCGCGATTGGGGTATCTCGCGCCAACGCTATTGGGGTTGCCCGATACCGATCGTTCACTGTCCGAGCTGCGGCGACGTGCCCGTGCCGGACGACCAGTTGCCCGTGGTGTTGCCCGAGGACTGCGTGCCGGACGGCACCGGCAATCCGCTTGCCAAGCGCGCCGATTTCGTCGACTGCACGTGCTCGCGCTGCGGTAAACCGGCGAAGCGCGAAACCGATACGATGGACACGTTCGTCGATTCGTCGTGGTACTACGCACGCTTCTGCGGCACCGACAACGCCACGGCGATGGTCGATCAGCGCGTCGACTATTGGATGCCGGTCGATCAATACATCGGCGGCATCGAGCACGCGATTTTGCATCTGCTGTATTCGCGCTTCTGGACCAAAGTCATGCGCGATTTCGGGTTGGTGAAATACGACGAGCCGTTCACGCGGCTGCTCACGCAGGGCATGGTCTTGAACGACATTTATTTTCGCAAGCCCGAGTCCGGCCGCATCACGTATTACAACCCCGCCGATGTCGACGTGACTTGCGACGACAAGGGAAATCGCGTCGGCGCGGTGCTGCGCGCCGATGGGCGTGCGGTCGAGTGGGATGGATTGGGCACGATGTCCAAGTCGAAAAACAACGGCGTCGATCCGCAGCAGTTGATCGAGCAATACGGCGCCGACACCGCGCGCCTGTTCGTCATCTTCACCTCGCCGCCGGAGCACACGCTCGAGTGGTCGGACTCGGGCGTGGAAGGGTCGTCGCGTTTTCTCAAGCGTCTGTGGAGTTTCGCCGAAGAAAGTAAAACCTTTGTCGATCCCGGTTTGATCGCAGCGACTATCGATTGGTCGCAGACCGACGATGAACTGAAGATCGCACGTCGCGAAATTCATCTCGCGCTCAAGCAGGCCAACAATGACTTCGCGAAGCTGCAGTTCAATACCGTCGTGTCGGCCGCGATGAAAATGCTCAATGCGCTGGAGGGCGTTCCGGGGGCGAGTAGGAGCGCGCAGGGCGTGAAGCGGCAGCCGGCGGATAAAATGGTCGTCACCGAGGGGTTGAACATGTTGTTGCGCCTGCTCGCGCCGATCACGCCACATGTGACGCACGTGTTGTGGCAGGAGCTTGGTTTCGGCGACGACATCGCGCGCGCGCCGTGGCCGGTGCACGATGAAACGGCGCTCGCGCGAGACGTGATCGAGATGGTCGTACAGGTTAACGGCAAGCTGCGCGGCAAGGTGTCGGTGCCGGCGGACGCGAGCGAGGAAAGCGTGCGCCAAGCGGCGCTCGCGAACGCTACGATAGCGCATCACGTTGGCGCCAAGCCGGTGCGCAAGGTCATCGTCGTGCCGGGAAAGCTGGTCAATGTCGTGGTTTGAAATCCTTCTCTCGTATTCCCTGCCCCGCGGCGGTGACGTGCACGGACGCACTGCGATCGCGGGAAACAGGAAGTCGGAAGCGATCCAGAGGGCTAGGGTGGGGACAGGTATCCTGCCGGTGTTGATCTTCTGCGCGACGGCTGGCTGCGGCTTCCACTTGCGCGGCAGCGGCGGCGCGCTGCTTCCCCCAACGCTCGCGACCCTACGCGTCGTCATGACGGGAACTACCATCAACCAGCCGCTTGCCGTCGCCGTGCGCGAGGCGGTTACGCAAGCGGGTGCTAAGGTGGTAGAGAGCGGCGATGTCCCCACGCTCTCGCTCCTCGAGGAGCGGATCGAAAGCCAAGTCGCCGCGGTGCGTACGACGACCGGAAAAGCGAGCGAATACACTTTGCGCTATGCCGTGAGCTTCCGTCTCGACGGAACGCAACTGGTCCCGGTGCAAACCATCCGCTTGCAGCGCGATTACTCGTTCGATCCGAACAATATCATCGCGAAAGAGCAAGAGGAGCGCGACTTGCAGCGCGACCTGCGCCGCGACGCGGCGCAGCAGATCGTGCGCAGGTTGGCACGCGCGGTCGCGCCAAGCGCGAAGTGAGCGGATCGCGCTTCGCGCGATTCGTCGAAGGCAATAAGTTGTAAACGCGGTTCCCGAACCGCAAGCACGATTTCTTACCGGTTCAATGACGAAGATACTGAGGGGCGTGGTCCTGCCGAGTATAATCCTCCCTATGCAACTCAACGCCGATCAACTTCCCAATCACCTGAAGCGCGGTCTCGCCCGCGTGTATTTTATTTCCGGTGACGAGCCACTCGCCGCGCTCGAGTGTGCCGATGCGATACGGGCAGCGGCCGTCGCGGCCGGTTTCGCGGATCGCTCCGTGCATACGGTCGAGAGCGGCTTCGATTGGGACGCGCTCTATGCGGATACGCGCGCGGGCTCGCTCTTTGCCGCGCGTCGGTTGATCGAGCTGCGTTTGCCGTCGGGCAAACCGGGCGAGCAGGGCGCGCGGACGTTGCTCGAGCTGGCAGGTGATCCGTCGCCCGACATCGTGTTGTTGATAACGACGGGGAAACTGGAGAAACAAGCACGCTCCGCAAAATGGGTAGGCGCGCTGGAGGCGGCGGGTGTTTCGATCGCGTTGTATCCGACGGATGCGCGCCAGTTGCCGGGATGGATCGAACGGCGCATGCGCTCGCGCGGATTGATTCCGGGCGCGGGCGTCGCGGAAATGCTGGCGCATTACACCGAGGGCAATTCGCTCGCCTGCGCGCAGGAAATCGACAAGCTGGCGCTGCTCGGACCGCGCGCGGTGAGCGCGGATGACATCGCCGGCGATCTTAGCGACAATGCGCGCTTCACGGTGTACGCGCTAAGCGACGCGGCGATGGCCGG
>JBGPCS010000189.1:0-5640 GCA_041481875.1 Sulfurifustaceae bacterium | reverse complement strand
GTCGCGGCGGCGGTCGAGGCGCAGCGCGGCGGCATAGACATTGTCTTCGCCAATCTCAAAACCGCCACTGCCGCGTCGCAAGTCGTTATCGCCGACACCGAAGCGCTGACGCGCTCGACGTTCGCCGTGTCGGAGCTGGTCGAGGAATCGTTTCAACAGTTCGTGTGCGTCGACACGAACACGCCGTTTCATCGGGCGCTTCGCGCGTGCCACGAGCTGGGCGCCAGAACGCGCGAAATGTTCGAGCGCGCCATCGACAATGGGCGCTGCCGTTTGGAAGACGTGCTGGCGCACGAGTACCACGAGATCAAGGGGCCGGCGATTCAGCGGCTGCAGCGGCTGTTCGACGTGAGCCGCGTGCCGCCCGAAGGATTTACGCCGATCAAGTACCACACCGGTTACGACGCCGCGATCGATCTCGAGTTGCAGGCGGTGTTGGATGAACTAAAGTCGCGCGATCCGGCGTTGCTTTATATTGTCGTCGTCGACTTGAATCTCTACGGCCCGACCCATCACCGCGAGTACTGCCAGCCATGGACCGGTATCGCGGAAAAAGACATCGTCGGCAACCGCGTCAAGCGCTTCTTCCACGATAAGTGGTTGTCTGTCCGCGGCGCGCGCGTCGGCTTAGGTCCCGCCGCGGCCACGGTGCCCGACCGCGCTTCCCGCGAACAATTCATCCGCGCCGGGTGCAAACTAACAGAGGACGCCGACAGCGCGCGTGAGTTCGCCGTGACCGTCTACGGCCGCGACACCGGCGTCGTCGCCACGCCGATCTTCGTTCCGATTTACGTCAAAGGGCACCGCTACGGTTCGGCGACGGCGGCGTGGAAGATCGACACGTAGCGTCTGCATGTTCGCGCGGCGTTGTGAACCGGCAGCGCGACATTTCACTCGGAGCTGCACAAGGCCCGCCTCGACATCGGCGAGCGGTTGCGCGAGACGCTAAAAAATTGGCCGTGAGAGCGACGCAATGAAACAAACGTAGCGTGCGCCATGCGCACGACGACGCACAACGCTTACCTACGCGCAACGGCGTAGCCGCGACGAACTGTTGTGTCTATCCAATTTCTGTCGTTTCTATTTCCTAGGGTAGTCGTGCGCACGGCGCACACTACATCAGCCGCAGAAACAAACGTAGCGTGCGCCATGCGCACGACGCACAACGCTCACCAACGTGTAACCGCGTAGCTGCGGCGAACCGTGTTGTCTATCCCATTTCCGCCTATTTCCGTTTCTATTTCCCCAGGGTAATCGTGCGCACGGCGCACGCTACACGGCTCGGCGTCGTCAGAGGACTAGCGCCAATAAGTCGACCCTAAGACCGTAAGAGGCGTTCTCTAGCGTCCGCTATGCCACAGCGGAATAACTCCTGGTCTCGTTGCGTCCAAAACTGGCCGGCCCGACGTGGTAGTGCCGCAACGCGTCACCTGCCGTAGGGCGCATGTCTCCACGTCTCTATTCAATGCCTACACTTCAGGCAGTAGTTCCAACAATGCAGAGGTGCAATATATGGAACAACAACTCGAAATCGTTATGACATCGTTACGCAGTCTCATGTCTGATTTTGGTTCGTTTCTGCCAAGGCTGATCGGCGCCGTCGCTATCTTGATTGTTGGGTGGCTCGTTTCGAAGCTGCTCCAGTTCGTCGTCGTGCGAGGACTCAAAGGGATGCGGTTCCATAAGCTGACGGAATCGGCCGGCCTCGACGACTTCCTCAAGAAAGGTGGCATACGCATGGGAACAGTCGACGTGCTTGGGGCGATGGTCTACTGGCTCGCCATCTTGATGACGTTACTCACGACGTTCAACGTTCTCGGGCTGACCGCGCTCTCGACGCTATTCCAGCGTGTGGCGGAGTTCGTTCCGAATGTCATTGTCGCGATGCTGACACTGACGATCGGGTTGTACTTCGCGCGCTTCGTCGAGGATGCGGTAACGACATACACCCGTAACGTGGGCACGGTGGATGCTGATCTCGTTGGGCGACTGATCCGCTACGCGATCACCGTCTTCGTCGTGATACTCGCGATAGGTCAGTTCAACATCCCCGACCGTGTCCTCGAACCGGCGTTTCTGATGATGTTCGGCGGGGTTGTGCTCGCCTTGGCGCTGGCATTTGGCATCGGCGGCAACAAGTGGGCGGCGGATAAACTAGACAAAATGGAAAAGGGAAAGCTCGGTAACGTGCATCATATGAAGAAGGCGGCGTAATCCGTTTCGTAGAAAGTCGGATTTAACCGCTTCGTTCTTATCAACCGGCGCCTAAAGGCGCCGGTTGTTTTTGTATCGCTTCCTGCCCTACCGAATCCCGTAGCACGGCAGCCCGCTGCTCCAAACATTCCAGACAAAAGAAATAATCCTCGTCGGTGAAAAAGCAGGACGCGTAGCGGGGGTCGATTCGCTCAAGACAAGCACATGGATCGTCTTCTAGCCATCGGAACCGCCGCGCAGATCACGCGCTTTACGCGGCAACAGCTGACGGTAGTGCATCACGGTTAGAATCGTGACGCGGTCCTTGGTGAGACGATAGATAATTCGATATGGCCGTTCGAGCAATTCTCGAAAGTAACCGGGTTCCGCATGCAACTACCTGTCGTTAAATCTCAGGCGTGACAGGCCGACTCTCCGGGTGACGCAATACTAACGGCCACTCGGCTCCACGGGTCGCAGGTCATACAGCGCCGCGCTACCGAGAATTCCGGCGCCACGCCACAATGCCGGATCGACTTCCTTTCCGTGCGCGCGAATCCAATCCGCGATCGGCTGCCCGGCGGCGTCGGCGCCCATATACCGGCTCGACGTGGCAACGTCGCCGAGCATGGCGAAGCGCACTTGTTGGGTATCGACCAGCGCCGCGAAGGTCTCGGGGGTTAGTATGGGATCGAGCCCGTGAAATCCGCCGCGCGCCAGGATCGTAGCGCCGCTCGAAATGATCATCGGCGCGGCGAGCTGGGTCGTGGACGTCGCCAGCAGATAGCGCTCGCCGGAATTATTAGTCTTGAGAAAATCCACCAGCTTGCGGGTGTCGGCGGATCTTCCGAAACGCCGGATCGCCCCAGCCTCACGAGGTTCGGATAGAACGGTGAAGCGATAAAAATCCGCCGACGGTATTACACCAAACGTGGGCAGCAGTACGGCGCTCAGGGTCCAGGCCGTTGGCAGCAACAGCAGCGCACCGATCCCTACCGCCAGCGCACCCGTGCGAATCGGGGCGGAGGAGTTTTTGTTTACACGCGCACTGCGCGCGGCGAGCAGCAGGCCCACGGCCAGCACGGCCGCGCACGCGGTAACGACATGCAGCCAGTCATACCAATCACCCTTCGGACGTACGACAGACGAAAGATCCCAACCGAGCGCGGTGGCTTGCACGTGCAGCTGCCAGACGGCAGTGAGCAGCAGCATCGCCGCGATCGAAATCGCTTTCCAACCCGGTTCATGTCGTTCGCGCCACATCGTAGCGATGCCAATGCCGGCCAGCGCCGCGTATGCCGGCGCCAGCGTCGATAAATAGTAGTAGTGCAGAATCCCGCCAGCATAGCTGTAGACCAAGGTGTAGATCAGCACCCAGGAAAACCAGAATATTAGAGCGATCTGGGTCGGGTTGAACGGACGACGGAAGTTTTCCCGTCGCACGCCAAGCGCGAGCGCGATCAACGTCAGCGGCAATAGCCAAGCGGCTTGTGCCGCGAGCTGACCTTCGAATAGTCGCAGCAGACCGGTTGGCGTAAGCACGAGTAAGCGCAGCACGGACGTGGTGGCGCCCGAGGCCACCGCCGCCTTCGCCGCATCCGCGGAAGTGTTGCCTGCCGTCGACGCTGGCGGCGTGTTGATATCGGCGGCACGCGGTCGAAGTCGATTGACGAAACGCCCGACGCCGTTATGGCCGATCATGAGCTCCGCGGCGGAGTTGCCGACGCTACTACCGACGTAGGGCCGTTGATCGGGAGGCGTCCATTCGACGGCAAGCATCCACGGCACGGATACCGCGGCGAGCACGACGCCGCCGAGAATCAAATCCACCACACGCCGCCGCCACGGCGGCGGCGCGCCAACAAAATAGGTTAACCAAAACGCCGGTAGCACGATAAAGGCCGCGAGCATCTTCACGTTGAAGCCGATGCCGATCAAAATCATCGACACCAGCAAGTGGCGACGACTGCCGGTTTCGGTCGCTTTCATCATCGCCCAAGCCGCCAGCAACGACACCAGCAGCAGGCAACTGTCGGTGTTATTGGTGCGATTGACCGCGACGCAGATCGGCGCGAGCGCGAGCAGCAACGCGCTCCACAGCGCTGCCGCGGCTGAAAAGCGGCGGCGCACGATGCGGAACAACACCCACACCGAGGCGACGCCTTCGAACACCTGCGGCAGCAGCAAACTCGGCGGATGAAAGCCGAACAGCTTGACGCTCGCGACTTGGAGCCAGAGCGAGATCGGCGGCTTGTCGACCGAGATGAATCCGGCGGGATCGAAAGCGGCGAAGAAGAAGTTGTGCCAGCTCTGCGCCATGCTGTACACCGCGGCGCTGTAGTACTCGGCGCCCCAGCCGTTCAGCTCCAGGTTCCATACGCGCAGGAACAACGCCAACACCAGGATGGCTGACAAGATTCCCGTTTCGGAAAGCACACTATCGCTCGTCGTGCCGACAGCCGCTGCCGATTCGTTATGCCGCCGCCGTATCCTTTGCTGCAACCGCTCCATCAACGAGGCCACGCCACCCGGCATGAGATAGAGAAAAAGAATTACGACCGCACCGTACACGAGGTAAACCTGCCCCGTGCGCAGCGTGCGCGCGGTGAAACCGACAACGACGAGAATGACTTGCAAAAAGATCGCACCGTAAATCGCCCCGCTCAACGAGGCGATCCCGCCGACGGCGATGCCGATCAGGAAACCGAACGACAGGAACACCCCGAACAAACCCGGCGCGACATACTTGAGCGCCATCGCCGAGAGCGCGCCGGCGATACCCGTGTACATGGCGCTGATGCCGAAGGTCGCCGACTTGTAATACGCCGTGTTGATGCCCATCGCCTGCGCGGCGCTCGGATGATCGCGAATGGCGACAATGGCGCGGCCGATACGGCCGTGAAGCAGGTTGGCGGCGACGATGAACAAGAGAACCAACAGAAATAGGGTAAACAAATACAGCCATTGATCGAAACTCAGCGGCAAACCGAACGGCACGTCCGGCTTATCGAGGACCAAGCCTTGGCCGCCGCCGGTCCAATGTTGTATCCATTTACTCCTGACGATGTTCGGCAACGCCGCGCCCAACGCTAGCGTCGCGATCGCGAAGAACATGCCTTCCAGACGAAGCGTCGGCAACCCGAACGCGAAGCCGGCGAGCAGGCAAACGAATCCCGCGATGGGAATCGCAACCCAGTGCGGCACGGCGAAATGCATAACCAGAATCGCGGCGGTATAAGCGCCGATCCCGTAGAACGCGCTGTGGCCGAGGGAAATCTGGCCGTTGTAGCCGACCAGGATATTCAGCCCGAGCAACGCGATCGCATAGATCAATACATTGGTGAGTCTAAAAAGTTTGAAATCAGTGGCAATCAGAGGTACACCGGCCGCAGCGGCCAAGGCAACGTAAACGCCGATCCGCTTCCACACCGCGGCGCTCACGCCGAG
>JBGPCS010000188.1:0-5653 GCA_041481875.1 Sulfurifustaceae bacterium | reverse complement strand
GTGAAAACGACACGTCATACGCCTTCATGATCTCGCAGATCTCTTCGAAGCGCGCGTATAGGAAATTCTCTTGGTGATGCGCCAGACACCACTTAGCCATAATCGAGCCGCCGCGCGAGACGATGCCGGTGATCCGCTCGGCGGTAAGAGGAATATAAGCAAGGCGCACTCCCGCGTGAATCGTGAAGTAGTCGACGCCCTGTTCGGCTTGCTCGATCAGCGTATCGCGGAACATTTCCCACGTCAGCTCTTCGGCTTTACCGCTTACTTTTTCGAGCGCCTGATAAATCGGGACGGTGCCGATCGGCACCGGCGCGTTGCGCAATATCCACTCGCGCGTTTCGTGGATGTTTTTGCCGGTCGACAGATCCATCAACGTGTCTCCGCCCCAACGCGTCGACCATACCATTTTCTCCACCTCTTCCTCGATGCTGGAGGCGACCGCGGAGTTGCCGATATTCGTATTGATCTTCACGCGGAAGCCGCGGCCGATGACCATCGGCTCGAGCTCGGGATGATTGATATTGGCGGGAATGATCGCGCGCCCGCGAGCGACTTCCGCGCGCACGAACTCGGGTGTGATCTCTTCTGGAAGCGCCCCCCCAAAGGCTTGCCCGCCGTGGTGCTTGAGCAATTTCGTGTAGCGCGGATCGGATTTCAGGTCATCGAGTCGCAGCGTTTCGCGTATCGCTACGTACTCCATCTCAGGCGTGACGATACCTTTGCGCGCGTAGTGCATTTGCGAGACGTTACGACCGCGCTTCGCGCGTCGCGGTTTGCGGATATGCTCGAAACGCAAATGCGCGAGCGCGCTGTTAGCGAGCTGTTTGCGCGCGTAAGCGGAGGTGAAATCATCTAGCTCCTCGGTGTCGTTGCGCTCGCGCATCCACGGCAGGCGCAGCGGCGCGAGGCCCTTGAGAAGATCGATCTTCGCCGTTGGATCGGTATACGGGCCCGAGGTGTCGTATATATAGATAGGCGGGTTTTCCTCGACTTCGGCCAATGCGCTCGTCGGCGATTGACGCACCTCGCGCATCCCCACCCGTAGATCCGCGCGCGACCCCTGAACATGGATCTTTCGCGAGCCCGGGTAAGGAAGCGTTACTTCCTCGGAAAGAGCAGCTGCTTTGTCGATGAAATCTCTGGGGATCGCGCTCATCGCTCACTCCTCGCCTCTAGGGCGGAAGACCATGGCGTGGGCGCGCGTTTGGGCACGGAGACGCAGCTTTCCTACGCCGGGACTAACCGGGTCAGGTTCAAAGGGTATGTCTCAGCCCCGTTACGAAGGGGCACCCCTAGCCGTTACTTTGCCATCCGTGGCACGACAGTATGGGCCTCGATACCTCGGCCCGACTCGTATCGGCGCTCAGCGGCGCAAATGCGCGTCAAGCGCATTCGTGAAAAACTCCGCTTCGCCCCAATCGATGCTTCGGTAAGGCCCCGAACGAGCTGCAGCTCACCGACAAACGCAAGCTAAAGGATAGATTCGGCAATTGCAACTCGTTCGCTTGCCGGCTCGAATCAAACGGCATAGGCTACGCGCGCTTTTCCCCCGGTACTCCCTATGCAAGCGATCGACTTCGAGACAGCACGGCGCAAGATGTTGGATCAGCAGATCCGGCCGTGGGAAGTGACGGATGAGCGCGTGCTCGACATGATCGCACGTACCCGCCGCGAGGAGTACGTGCCCGCGGAGCATCGTAACCTCGCCTACGTCGACATGAACGTCCCGCTCGGCTACGGCCAACAAATGATGCCGCCGAAACTTGAAGGACGACTGCTCCAAGCGCTCGGTGCAAAGCCAAAGGACAAGGTCCTCGAAGTCGGCACCGGTAGCGGTTACGTGACCGCGCTGTTGGCGGGGCTCGCGGGAGAAGTTTATACGGTCGAAATTATTCCCGAGCTTGGGGAGACGGCGAAGGAAAAACTCGTCTCGCGCGGCGTCCAGAAAATCACGCTTGACATTGGCGATGCCGCGCGCGGCTGGGCCCGACACGCTCCCTACGACGCGATTCTCGTCACCGGCTCGTTCCCATTGTTGCCCGCTTCCCTACGCGATCAACTCGCGCCGGGTGGACGAATGGTGGTCATCGTCGGTCGCGCGCCGGCGATGGAGGCGCTCCGAATCGAACGCCTTAGTCAATATAGTTGGAACCAGACATCGCTCCTCGAGACGGTCATTCCCCCGCTCATTAACGCTCCCGAGCCTCCTCGATTCGTGTTCTGACTCTCCGAATCCCCGTGCCGGCGCGTGTACCTCGATTCCTCGCGGCAGTTTAACTCGCAAACGTACCACCGATCGTGTCCCGTGATGCGCTATCGGGCGTCCAGCGGTAGTCGCCCGCGCGGGTTTCATATGCCGAGCGTCGGCGCCATCGAAAAATTGATTAGGCGCATCTAATTCCCGGCGCCCCGTTCGTCCTTGTAAGACGAGGGCCAAGTCTCCGACCGACTCCCCGATCGGTCGAATCGGACACTTGACCACGACTGCGCGATCCCCCGACCCCAGTCGAAGCCGACAAAACACTGAGCTGAGCGTTGTAGAGATTGCGGAGGCGCCAGCAAAGACATGTCTCACTCGTACCGCACTTTACAACTGACCGGGAGTCATCTATAACTGACTGACCGTCAGTCACTGCACGGAACCACCCCACGGAGAGCCGAATGATTCAAAGAGCGCGCGCGACTCGAGACGCAGACAAACTCGAGCGCCGACAGGAGATATTGAATGCCGCCGAGCGCTTGTTCCTCTCACGTCCGGAAGGGCTCGCCAGTATGGATGAGCTCGCCGAGGCGGCGGGGGTGGCCAAAGGTACGCTCTACCTCTATTTCCCGAGCAAGGAAGAAGTGCTGCTCGCGCTGCACGAACGTAACGTGCATGCGGTCTTCGACGCCATCGACCGCGAAGCGGCGGCTAAATCGAAGGCAGGTCTCACTCTTCGAGACCTCTCCAAGGTAGCGCGCGAGCGCATCATAGAGAGCCCCATCTATTTGCCGCTCGCGACGCTCGTTATCGGTTTCATCGGCCGATCGATACCTGTCGAGAGCGTGCTCCGATTCCATCTCTCGATCGCCGAACGCGTGGATCGATCCGGCGGCGCGCTCGAGCGGGCGTTGCGACTGCCCGCGGGCAACGGGGCGCGGCTACTCGAGTACACGCATGCCTTCGTGTTAGGTCTGTGGCAGCTTTCCGGTTGCGGCAGGATCGTGGCGGAAAATCCCAAACACACCCCTGCGGGGACGCTGCCTTTGCGCAGGGAAGATCCGGCGAAAATTCAACGTGCGCTCGAAACGCTCTGGAACGGAATGCTGAACGGCCAGCTACAGCCGAGCGCGACAGCGTCCCCGCGCCGATCCGTAAAAAATAGAGGTAAGAGAGGGCGCAAATGAAATTCGGCCATCCCGTCGTACGAAACATCCTTCTGGGTGCGGCGGTCACGCTGCTACTCGACGCGTGCGCCAAAGACGAACCGAAGCCCGACGTCGTGCGACCGGTACGCACGATGACGCTGGCATCGAAGAATGGAGATGTGCTGACGTTCGCGGGTGAAGTGAAACCCAGGCATGAGACGCGCCTAGCGTTTCGCGTTCCCGGACAAATTCTCGACCGTCGAGTCGAAGTCGGCGCGGTCGTGAAGACCGGCCAAGTCCTCGTCGTGCTGGACGCCAATGATTTGCGGCTCGCCGAAACTGCGAGCCGCGCCCAGCTCGCGCAGGCGCAATCGCAAGCCGCGCTCGCCGAGGCGGACTTCAAGCGCTATGCCGAGCTGCGCGCGAAAAGCTTCATCAGCCAAGCGGAGTTCGAGCGCCGCGAAGCGCAGGTCAAGCAAGCGCGCGAGGTGGTCGGCGCCGCGCGCGCCGAGAGCGAACGGTTTTCGAACCAAGTCGGCTATGGCGCGCTCCTCGCTCCGCATGCCGGCGTCATCACCGCCGTCGAGGCCGAGACCGGACAAGTCGTCGCGGCGGGTCAGCCGGTCGTGCGCATAGCGCGGCTGGAGGAGCGAGAAATCGCGTTCAACGTCCCGGAGCAGTTGCTCGAGGCGGTACGAAGGGCGAAAGACATCGAAGTTCGGCTCTGGTCGAAGCCGGAACTTTCGTATCCGGGGCGACTCCGCGAGTTGTCGCCCGTCGCCGACTCGGCGAGCCGCACTTACCCCGCGCGGCTCTCGATCGTCAAGGGCGACCGCGAGCTTGTGCTCGGAATGACGGCGGAAGTGCGTGCGCGCACCACCCATGCCGAAACGCTGCGGCTGCCGCTGAGTGCCGTCTTTCATCAACAGGACCGGCCGGCGGTCTGGGTCGTCGAAGGCGACCCGGCTGCCGTGCGCCTCGTACCCATCGACACCGGCGCGGTGCGCGGAGATACCGTCGAAATCGTTTCCGGGCTTACTTCGGGTCAGGTGGTCGTCACGGCTGGCGTACACATGCTCGCACCGGGGCAGAAAGTGCGCCTGCTCGGCGACAACAAACGCCCGGACTCGCCGTCGTGAGTCGCGAGTATCGTCCCTCGCGCTTCAATCTCTCCGAATGGGCGCTGACGCATCGTGCACTCTCGGCGTTTTTCTTGATCGTGTTCACGCTCGGCGGAGCGCTCGCATACGCCACCCTAGGGCTCAAGGAAGAACCCGAGGTCAGGTTCAAAGTAATGGTGATTCGGTTGTTCTGGCCGGGCGCCGCCGCGGACGAGATCGAGCAGCAAGTTACCGACAAGGTTGAACGCAAACTGCAGGACACGCCGCATTTGGACTTCATCCAGAGCTACTCGCGTCCCGGAGAATCCGTAATATTCGTGGCGCTGCGCGGAGAGACGCGCCACCTCGACGTCGACTCCACCTGGTATCAGGTGCGCAAGAAGGTGGGCGACATGCGCTCCACGCTTCCAACCGATGTGATTGGCCCGTTTTTCAACGACGAGTTCGGCGACACCTATACGAACATTTACGCCGTCTCGGCGGATGGCTTCTCGTACGCCGACGTCAGACATTATGCCGACCTACTGCGGACGGAGTTGTTGCGCATCGAGGGCGTGGAGAAGGTCGATCTTCTCGGCGTACAGGACGAGAAGATCTACCTAGAGTTCTCGCACAAGAAGCTCGCGGCGCTTGGAGTCGATCCGCTGCAACTCTTCAGCGTGTTGCAAACGCAGAATCGCATCGCGCCTGCCGGGCGCGTCGTCACCGCCGACACGAACGTCGACGTGCGCGTGACCGGAAGTTTCGATTCGGTCGCGGCGGTTGAAAATACCGCCGTGCGGGTGAACGGCCGGTCGCTGCGCCTGGGCGACATCGCCACGACGCAGCGCCGCTACGCCGATCCGCCGGTGACGCGGATGCGCCACCAGGGCAGGGACGCGGTCGGCGTCGCGGTGACGATGCGCCGTGGCAACAACGTCACCGAGCTCGGCAAGAACATTGATGCGAGTGTACACAGATTACGCGCGGAACTTCCGATCGGCATTGAGATCGCGACGGTCGCCGATCAGCCGCAGGTGGTGCGGCGGTCCACCGGAGAATTCCTGCGCTCGCTCGGCGAAGCGTTGGCGATTGTACTGGTGGTGAGCTTCTTGTCGCTCGGGCTGCGCACGGGCGCGGTAGTCGCGTTGACGATCCCGGTCGTGCTCGCGATGACTTTCCTCGGTATGAAGCTCGCGGGC
>JBGPCS010000187.1:0-5669 GCA_041481875.1 Sulfurifustaceae bacterium | reverse complement strand
CTCATCACCATGACCGTGCCGTTCATGCGCGCGTACTCGCTGTTGCTGCTGAAGACTTGCCATCGGCGCAACGCCCCCGCGATTGGGGGCATGAGCGCGCTGATTCCGATCAAGAACGATCCGGTCGCGAATGAAAAGGCGTTGGCCGGCGTGCGCGCCGACAAAGCGCGCGACGCGTCGGACGGTTACGATGGCGGGTGGATTGCACATCCGGGCCTCGTGCAAATCGCGATGGAGGAATTCAAGCGCGTGCTCGGCGATCGGTCGAATCAGATCAACAGGCAGCGGCCGGACGTGACCGCCGTACCGGCCGATCTGCTCAACTTCCAGCCCGAGCAGCCGATCACCGAAGTCGGCCTGCGCATGAACATCGACGTCGGCATTCAGTATCTCGGCTCGTGGTTGGCGGGTAACGGCTGCGTGCCGATCCACAATCTCATGGAAGATGCCGCGACCGCCGAGATTTCGCGCTCCCAGGTGTGGCAGTGGATTCGCTCGACCAAGGGCAAGCTAGAGGACGGCCGCAAGGTTACGACGGACATGGTGCGCAAGATGATTCCCGAAGTACTGGAAGGCATCCGCAAGGAGCACGGCGATGCGACATTCCAGCGCATGCCTTACACTCAGGCCGCGCAAATATTCGAGCAGATGTCGACGTCGGAAAGCTTCGCGGAGTTCCTTACGCTGCAGCTGTACGAGAAGCTGGAATAGAGATATAAGAATTTGAAACCACAGATGAACGCAGAAGAACACGGATAACTGAAGCATTTCTTCTTGTTCACTTTTTATCTGCGTTTATCTGTGTGCATCTGTGGTTTCAACAATCCTAGCTTTTTCGGCGTGACTTCTTTCCAGTCCCCCGGCATGAGGCGGTCGAGCCTGTGGTCGCCGACGGCGACGCGCACGAGCCGCAACGTCGGATGCCCGACCGCGGCAGTCATCCGGCGCACTTGACGATTCCTGCCTTCGGTCAGCGTCACTTCGAGCCAGGACGTCGGAATGCTGTTGCGCACGCGGATCGGTGGATCGCGCGGCCAGAGTGCGGGCGCGGGGATGTGTCGTACCGTAGCCGGCCGAGTGCGTCTATCGTCGAGCGTTATCCCCCCGCGCAGACGCGCGAGCGCATCGTCATCGGGTGCGCCCTCGACCTGTACCCAGTATGTCTTCGGCAGTTTGTGACGCGGATCGCTCAACCGATGCTGAAGGTCTCCGTCGTCGGTCAGAAGCACCAATCCTTCGCTATCGCGGTCGAGTCGCCCCGCGGGGTAAACGTCGCGAACGGGTACATACGCGGCTAGCGTGTTTCTTCCGGCGCGATCGGTGAATTGCGTAAGAACACCATACGGCTTGTTGAATAGGATTAGGCGTGCCACCGGCCGCTCGCCGCCTCAGGTCGTCGCGAGCTTGCGTTTGGGTGTGTGATTTTCCGCGCGGTTGAAAAATTCGGGGTCCATCAACTCGATGAATAGCCGAGCCTGCGGCGTTAGGAATTTCCCGCGCCGCAGCACCACGCCGTAGGAGCGTTTCGGAAAATAGCGGTCAAGCGGCAGGACGGCGAGCGGCTCGTCACCGCTGATGCATATGCTCGTGACGATCGAGATACCGAGTCCCAGCTCGACGTACTTCTTCACGACTTCCCAGCCGCCCGCTTCGAGCGTTACCTTGTAATCCAAATCGTGCTGATGGAAAACCGTATCGACGACACGCCACGTCGAGAGGTGCCGTGGCGGAAGTATCAGGCCGTATGGGCTGACTTCTTCGAGGCGCACTTGTTTCTTGCGCGCGAGCGGATGGTCGAGCGACGTGATGAGCACCGGGTCGTACGTGAAAATCGGCTGGTACGTGATGTCATCCGGGGCGTCGATCATCGAGCCGACAGCGAGATCGGCTTCATCGGCCCGCAGCAGTGCCAATCCGTCGCGTCCAGTGACATTTTGCAGTTTGATGCGTATGCCCGGATGGTCCTCGGCAAAACGCTTGATCAAGCGCGGCAGCAAATAGAGCAACGTCGATTCGCCGGCCGCGATCGAAAGCTCACCGGAAGTAACGCGCCCGCTGTCCGCCTCGAACATCTCGGACAGCGTATCCATGCCGTGCACGAGCGGTTGTGACAACTCGTACAACCGCCGACCGTCCGGGGTAAGCTGGATCTTCGGTCCGCGGCGCTCGAAGAGGGTGACCTTAAGCTCACGCTCCAGCGCTTGAATCTGCAGCGACACCGACGGTTGACTGAGATACAGCCGCTCGGCAGCCTTCGACACGCTGCCGGTTTGGGCCGCGCAACAAAAGGCCCGCAGCTGTTTCAGCCGATTCTGTTTGTAGTACAGCCGATTGCTAGAGCGTCCCACGCGAACAGAGGAGTATTAGCGGGTTGGCGTAATCAATATATTAGCATTCAGCGTGTCAATTTTACGCGCCAAAGCGCGCGCGAACTCGTTAAGGAAGCACAAGACCGACCGGGCAACGTTCGCTATCAGAATTTCTGGGTAGGCGCTTGAATCGGCCTCCCGCAGATCGGCAGGTCCGTGCGATTGCCGTTATACTACGCGCCCCTAGACTTAAGCCACGGACGCTCCGGGAGTAGGCCCGCCATGAAGTACCAGAAGATACAAGTGCCCACGCAGGGCCAAGTGATTACCGTCAATTCCGATCACACGCTGAATGTCCCCGATCGACCGATCATCCCCTTTATTGAGGGAGACGGCATCGGCGTCGACATCACGCCGGCGATGCGCAACGTCGTTGATACCGCTATTCGCAAGGCATACGGCGGAAAACGCGCCATTGTCTGGATGGAGGTTTATGCCGGGGAGAAGGCGGTGAAGGTCTACGGAGGCGATTCATGGCTTCCAGCGGAGACGCTAAGCGCCTTGCAGGAATACGTCGTTTCCATCAAAGGTCCGTTGACCACACCGGTCGGCGGCGGTCTGCGCTCGCTGAACGTCGCGATCCGCCAGGAGCTCGATCTATACGCCTGTGTGCGGCCGATACGCTTCTTTCCGGGTACGCCGACTCCGATGAAAGACTCCGAGCACACCAATATGGTTATCTTCCGGGAGAATACCGAGGACATTTACGCCGGCATCGAGTGGGCCGCCGAGAGCGCCGAAGTAAAAAAAGTGGTCGATTTTCTCATTAAAGAGATGGGCGTGACCCAAATCCGCTTTCCGCGAACGTCGGCGATCGGCATCAAGCCGGTGTCCCGCGAGGGCTCCGAGCGCCTGATCCGCAAGGCATTTCACTACGCGATCGACAACAACCGCCGCTCGGTAAGCCTGGTGCACAAGGGCAACATTATGAAGTACACCGAGGGCGGTTTTAGAACGTGGGGCTACGAACTAGCCAAACGAGAGTTCGGCGCCCAGGTCATCGATAAGGGCCCCTGGTGCCGGATGCCGAATCCGAAGACCGGCCAGGAGATCGTCGTGAAGGATGTCATTGCCGACAACTTCTTGCAGCAGATACTGCTAAAGCCGGAGGACTACGACGTTATCGCGACCCTGAACCTGAACGGCGACTACATTTCGGACGCCCTGGCGGCGCAGGTTGGCGGCATTGGTATCGCGCCCGGCGCCAATATTGCAGACGCGGTTGCCGTTTTCGAGGCGACGCACGGGACTGCGCCAAAGTACGCGGGCAAGAATCACGTTAATCCAGGCTCTATCATCCTCTCGGCGGAAATGATGTTGCGCTACATGGGTTGGACCGAAGCGGCCGACTCGATCATCCGAGGGATGACCGGCGCCATCGCGGGGAAAGAGGTTACCTACGATCTGGCGCGCGCGCGCACCGCTATCACTGCTCCGCAGCGTCAACCCGGGGAGCACCCCACCGCACAGCAGGAGGTCGCTCGGCTCATGCCCGGCGCGACGCTCGTCACCACGTCCGGGTTTGGCGAGGCCATCATTCGTTACATGGACATGGAGCCGCAAAAACGACAGGGCCGGCGCAGCACGGACTGAGGGGAAAAAAGAAACCCGACGGGGGGTCGGGTTTCGTCGTTCAATTCGAAGTGGCGCGGGTTTTACTTCGAGACGGCGCGAATGTGGGAGGCTTGCGGGCCCTTGGGACCTTCTTGGACCTCGTACTCGACTTGTTGACCTTCTTTCAGCGTCTTGTAGCCTTCCATTTCGATCGCGGAGAAGTGCGCAAACACATCGTCGCCGCCATCGCTCGGGGTAATGAAGCCGTACCCCTTCCCCGCGTTAAACCACTTCACGGTTCCTGTTGCCATACGTCCCCCTCGCTTCGGCGGAACAAATTCCGCCGTCGTACCTCTTGCCTTACTTAAGTGTTCGCCCCGATCACCGGTTGTCGGGTGAACGGGGCAAGATCATCATCCTTCTTTTTGCCTGTCAGTCAAGCACGTAGCGCTTTATTCCCTCAGCTGACGATGTGACAGGCTCAAAATTCGTGCCACTGCCAACGGGGTTGAAATTTTGCGGTGGCATCGGACAATGGGGTCGTTGTCCGATCGAACCGTCCGACCCAGTCCTTAAGACTTTGGTCTAAGCTTGCAAATATGAAAGAGAAACAGCCGCAATATCCGGAAGGGCCGATCGTCCAAGAGGCGCGCCCGAAACTCCAGCGGCCGATCCTATATAAAGTTATTTTGCTTAACGATGACTACACGCCGATGGAGTTCGTCGTCGTGGTGCTCGAGCGCTTCTTCTACAAGAATCGCGAAGAGGCGACGCGAATCATGCTGCACGTGCATCAGAAGGGAATCGGCGTGTGCGGGATCTATACGCGCGAGATCGCGGAGACCAAAGTGCGCCATGTTCTGGCGTTCGCGCAAGAGCACCAGCATCCGCTCCAGTGCACGTCGGAGCCGGAGTAGGCAAGGGGTGGGCATTAAAACGGGCTAAACCCGGAGGGCATAGCGATGTTGTCGCAGGAACTTGAGTTTTCTCTGAACGCCGCGTTCCAGAGCGCGCGCGAGCGGCGTCACGAGTTCATCACCGTGGAGCATCTATTGATGGCGCTGCTCGACAATCCGAGCGCCTCGCGAGTGATCCGAGCGTGCGGCGGCAACATCGAGGAGTTGCGGCGCAACCTGCTCGCGTTCCTCACCGAGAATGTTCCGGTCTTGCCCGCGAACAGCAAGATCGACACGCAACCAACCATCGGGTTCCAGCGAGTGATCCAGCGGGCGGTGTTGCACGTCCAGGGCGTAGGCAAGAAAGAGGTGACCGGCGCAAACGTACTCGTCGCGATCTTCGGCGAGAAGGAATCGCACGCGATTTATTTCCTGCACAAGCAGAACATCAGCCGCTTCGACGTGGTGAATTTCATCTCACACGGTATTTCCAAAATTCCCGGCGAAGGGAGCAACGAGTTGCCCGCGCCCGAGGAGAACGAAGAGGCTCAGCCATCGGGTGAGCGCAGTCCGCTCGATGCGTTTTGCATCAACCTCAACGAACAGGCGCGCCAGGGCAAGATCGATCCATTGATCGGCCGCGAGCGCGAGATCGAGCGCACGGTTCAAGTGCTGTGCCGCCGGCGCAAGAACAATCCGTTGTTCGTTGGCGAGGCCGGCGTCGGCAAGACCGCGATCGCCGAGGGTCTCGCGAAAAAGATCGTCGACGGCGAAGTGCCGGACGTGCTCACCGGCAGCACGATTTACGCGCTCGACATGGGCAGCCTGCTCGCCGGGACGAAATACCGCG
>JBGPCS010000186.1:0-5680 GCA_041481875.1 Sulfurifustaceae bacterium | reverse complement strand
CGGATGGCTGTACGTCAGCCGCGGTACCGGCACGTGGGGTCCACCGATGCGTGTCGGCGCGTCGCCGGAAATCACCCTGATCGAGATCGAAGCGGCCCCCGACGATCGTCACTTGGGCGGCGCAACCGAGCCGGCATAGAACACGGTGCACCAGCCGCTCGCGGGCTTACTGATCAGGTTGATCAGCGGGCCTGCCAGCGACGCAAATATACCCGGCTTGTCGAGCGCTGGATTGTCGAACGGGCCGCGCAGCGTCTGGCGCACCTTCACGCAGCCCTTCGCATCGACGACGGCGACGACGACGTTGTCGAAGCGTTCGTTGACGAAGTCGAGCCTTCCTTTGACGGCGATGCGGTTTTCCGGCGTCGCCATCGCGACATCCGTCGCGCGGGCGACGCCGCGCTTGATTATCCAATCGGAAACGAGCGTCGCGATCCGCGTGCTGCCGGGCGCTTCTTGAACGGCGTTCGCCAGACCGAATCCTTTCGTGGCCACTAGGCCGATCGGTCCGGCCAAGGCGATAGCGCCGACGTCGAGCAGATTGAAGTTTTGACTCGATTCGTACTTGGCGAGCGCGCGGTCGAGATCGGTGCCGTCGAGGGTCAGGTTCGCGCCGCGAAGCGAAGCGATGCCGGTAGCGCTGCGCTTCAGATCCTTCGTCGTGCTTCCGTGGAGCTTGAGATCCAGCGTGAAGTCGAGCGCACCGTGTCCGACTTTTTGCGGCGACACGGTCTTGAAGAATTCCTCGATGCGCAGTTGCGACAGCGAGTAGTGCACGTCGACGGTGGACGCGGCGGCGCGAAAATCGGCGCGAACGCGGCCCGATCCGAGTCCGTGAAATAGACGTAGTGTGATCGGTTCGATCTCGAAGACGCCGTTGTTACCGGCGATCGACGCTTTCAGATCGAACAGAGGGAAATTCTTCACACGCGCGCGTAGGCAGGCGAGCTCGGCTGCGAGCGAAAGATGTTTCAGCAAATCCTTGCTGCTTCCCTCCACGAGTCGCAAGCGGCTCGTCGCGAGCTTGCAACCTCCGGCCTCGATTCGATCTCCGGACTTCTTGTCTTCATAGATCAGGGTGCCTTCGGAAATGGTTATTCTCACCGCATCCACCGCCGGCAATCGTTGCGGGGTCTGCGAGGTTTCGAAGTTGAACGTACCGTCGCGGTTGCGCGCGACATAGAACCGGGGTTTCTGCAGCGCGATGCCGTCGACGCGGACTTCACGATGGAGCAGCGGCGCAATGTCGATACCGACGCGGATTAGCTTAACGGCGGCGACGTCGGTGTCGCGGTTGCGGACATGCACGTCCTGAATGGCGACATGCAAGTTTGGGAGGAAGCCGACGCCCAATCGGCCAGTGACGTGGACTTCCATGCCTAAGGCAGCGGAGGCGGCCTGTTCCAAATCGGCTTTGTAGCCTTCGAAGTCCAGGAACGGCATCGCCACGACCGCGAGCAGAAGTAGCCCGACCAGACGGCCGATGGCACGAAGAGCGATCCCGCTCAGAGTTGGCTTTCGTTTCCGCACGTACGGTCGGTCGCGGCGCTCACGGTGCAAGATTGGAGGATGAATCGCCGCGATATCGTCGGTACCGCGAGCGGTTGTCGGGCGCCCCGGTCGACGAAGACGTACCGTCTCACACCGGCGGGGCTACTGCTTGACCGGTGTCACAAACGCTTTGCGCAGGGAATACTTGGTGCCGAACTTCTTTTTGAATTCGGCGTTAGCCGTGTTCCGGGTGGCAAGTACGAGGTGTAGAAGAGTCCATCTCGCACGTCCGTCCCCCAGTACGGTTTCTCCACCGCCGGCGCGACTTGCAAGATGGTGGCCCAGGTGACGCTCGTTGGCGCCTCGGACATGTCGACGTACCCGAAGACCGAAGAGTTACTCGGGTCATCGATACTCCGACCGTGGCCGCCGCTCGCGCAGCCGGCCAAGGCGCCGAGCGTCATTAGCGCCAGGGCGAACCGGAGCCGGTGTTTCATGATCGTCTCTCCAGCCGATTACCTAACCAGGGAGTATAGACAACAGGTATGGTCTGGGATGGAAGTTAGCGGGTACACTCCGGGCCAGTCACCTATCATTCGATCCATTTTGTCGGAGACGCGGAGGATGGATGTCGTCAGCGCGCGAGCGTGTCAAAGTTTTGGCCAATGAAATCAAACGGGCGGTACGGGAGGCGAAGTCCGCCGAGGCCAGGGCCAAGCAATTGAGCGCGGAGCTTATACAGGTACTCGCGCTGGCGAAAGCCGAAGTGGAAATCGAGCGGACGCTCGTGGAATACCCCGCCGGGCGTTACGAGTGCGCGAAATGCAAGAATAGTACCGTCTTTACCGAACCGACGGAGACCTTGCCGGCCTGCGACAGTTGCGGCAATCGTACTTGGGTCGGCCACGAACCGAAGATCACGAAGATAGAGCCGCCGCCCCCGAGGAAATACCGCGCCGGCATGTACGAGTGTGGACAATGCGCGGTACGCACGGCCGTGGCCGAAGACACGGATGAGCTGTCGCCGTGCGAGATCTGCGGCGCGGATCAGTTGCAACCGGTGGAGATGTGAGACTCAGGAACTGCGCTCGCTCTTGCCGGGCAGCGAATTAAGGAAGGTCGGATTAGTTACGATTATCTACCGCAGAGGACGCAGAGGAGATCAAATAAAACCGGACAAACCCGAATGACACTTAAACTTTAAGCAACAGGACATTCAAACGCTCACAGAATCCGCAGATGCACGCAGATGACTCACTGAGATACACGCAGATAACGATAGAATTTTGCGTTTATCATTCTGTTGATCTGCGTTCATCTGCGGATTCTGTTCGGTTTCCCCTTAAAGTTAAGTACCATTGGAGCAAACCCCTCCGCGTCCTCCGCGGTGAAAATTAATATTCGGACGCTCCTAAATTCGCCCGCCCATTTCTTGCGCCACCGACGACACTCGGCCGCGCAGCGGTTGCTCCGGCATCATTGCGGCGAGTGCCACCGAGATCATCGATATCGAAGCGCTGATATAAAGCACCTTGCGGAATGCATCTTCCGCCGCTTCCAGCAATTGGCCGCGCGTCGCGGCGTCGGCGGTGGCGAGCGTGCGCACGATCAGCTCGCGCAACGTTTCACCGCCGGGCAGCGCGACGACCAGTGTCGAGACATGGTCGCGCAGCAACGCGAGCAGGATCGCGCTGAGGCAGGCGACGCCGACGGCTCCTCCGAGCGAGCGAAAGAAAGCGATCGATGCGGTCCCGACTCCGAGATTCTCTACGGGTATCGCGTTCTGCGCCGCGACCAGAGCGGTGGGAAGCTGCATGCCGATGGAGAAACCAATAACGGCCATGCAGACCGCAATCCACATCAAGTCGTGCGAGCCGGCCGCGGCCAGCGCGAAGATAGCCGCCGGCACCAGCGTCGCGCCGATGAGTTGCCACGGTTTGTAGCGTCCGGTCCATGACATGAGCGTTCCCGCCATGTAAGCGCCGATGGGAATGCCGAGTGTGAGCGGCACGAGCCGAAGGCCGACCGCGCCCGCGCTTACACCCGCGAGCATTTCGAGCCGCAGCGGCATCAGCGCGACCAGCGGAATCAACTGAAAAAAAGCGATGAACACGATCGCTGAACAAAGCGTGACCGTCTTGATCCGGAACAGCGTGAGCGGCAGTATCGGTTCGCGCGCGGTGCGTTCATGCCATAGGCAAGCGCCGAGAATCGCCACGGCGACGCCGACGAGCGATAACGTGCTCGGCGCGTGCCACGAAATCCCTTGGCCGACGCGCGTGACGGCGATGAGGAGCGCCGTGAGCCCGGTCGCGAGCAACAGCGCGCCGGCGTAGTCGATCTGCGGCTTGCGCCCCGGAACCGGCAGCCGCGCCAACGCGCGCCGCGACACCACGAACGCGGCGGCACCGAGCGGCAAATTGATCCAGAACACCCAGCGCCACGATAAGTAGTGCGTGAGGAAGCCGCCGACCACGGGCCCGGCAACGCTCGCGAACGCGTAAACGCCGCTGAGATAGCCCTGATAGCGTCCGCGCTCGCGCAGCGACACGACTTGCGGAATGATCGCCTGGGCGAGCGAGATCAATCCGCCGCCGCCTAGGCCCTGGAGAATTCGCCCCGCGATCAGTTGCGGCATCGTTTGCGCCAGCGCGCACACGACCGAGGCAACGAGAAACAGGACGATCGCGAACGACAGCAACGCGCGCGCGCCGTAAAGATCCGCGAGCTTGCCGTAGATCGGCGTGATTACCGTTGACGCAACGAGATAGCCGGCGACGACCCAAGCGACGATCTCGAAGCCGTGCAGTTGCGCGGAGATGCTGGGGAGCGAAACCGATACGATGGTTTGATCGAGCGCGCCGAGCAGAATCGCGAGCATCAGTCCGGTGATGACGGAACGGACCTCGTGGTGGGACAACGGCGTGGGCGAGGCAGGTTGATCGCTGGGCACGTTTCTTAGTTATCGCCGCGGCGCGTTTCTATGGCCGCCGGTTTAGACAAACAGGCCCGAGTCTACGGTTCCAACAACCGAGCGTCAATTTGTCGCGTGCTTGCGTTACACGCGCCGCGGGATAGCGCCCGGCGATGCGTTTCCGCGAAAGTGAGGCATAATGGCCGACCTTGTTTCACGGAAAGCCGAGGATCATTTTGTCGTCAAGGTTAGGCACGGGATCCGGGAAACGGATCGGCATCGTCGTCTCACTCGTGCTCGTCGGCGCCATCCCGCTGTACGCGAGCGATTTTCAGCTCTTCAAGTTCACGATGGTGTTGGTTTACGCCATCGCGCTGATCGGTCTCAACATACTGACCGGCTACAACGGTCAAATCTCTCTCGGTCATGGCGCGTTTTACACTTTGGGCGCCTACACGGCAGCGATTCTCATGACGTATTTTTCGATACCGCATTGGATCGCGTTGCCGATCGCGGGCGGCGTCTGTTTGATCGCAGGCGTTCTGTTCGCGCTGCCCGCGGTGCGCCTGGAGGGTGTGCACCTCGCGCTGGCCACGTTGGCGTTGGCGGCGGTGACGCCCCAACTCGCCAACTACAAAGGGATAGAACGGTGGACCGGCGGCAGCCAGGGTTTGGCACTGAACCGACCTGATGTGCCGTTCGGTCTGCCGCTCAGCTTCGACCAGTGGATGTTTTTGCTGACGCTCTTCGTGCTGGTCTTGCTGCTTGCGCTCGCGTCGAATTTGCTGCGTGGGCGGATCGGGCGCGCCATCGTCGCCATTCGCGACCACTCAATCGCCGCCGAATCGATGGGCGTTCCGACGACGTTTTACAAGACGCTGACGTTCGGTATCAGCACGATGTACACCGGGATCGCCGGCGCGCTGTCGGGCATGGCGCTTCTGTATGTTGCGCCGGCGAGTATTTTCGTATCTCTTGGTTTTCTCATCGGCAGCGCGGTTGGCGGCATCGCATCGCTCAGCGGAGCGATTTATGGCGCGATCTTTTTGCAACTCATTCTGTTCGTCGCCGGTGCGGTCGCCGAGTCGGCAAAAACGGCGGCGGTTCTGGCGATCTACGGCGTTGTCGTGATCGCGTTCCTGCATCTGCTGCCGGCGGGTGTGGCCGGCCTAGTCGCGAAACTATCCAGCGGAGGACGGCAACGAATGGAATTGGACGAAGCGCTGGGGCCGCCCACACTCGTGGTGAATCCGAGAAACGGCCGGCACCCCCAGT
>JBGPCS010000185.1:0-5690 GCA_041481875.1 Sulfurifustaceae bacterium | reverse complement strand
CGAAGACGACTTGCGGTTGCGGCTCTTCTTTCGCTACGTAGATTCACCAAAAGGAGGCGGCCGCCTCCTTTTGGTGAATCTACGTAGCGAAAGAAGAGCCGCAACCGCAAGTCGTCTTCGCGTTCGGATTCTTGATAACGAACTGCGCTCCCTGCAGGTCCTCTTGATAGTCGATCTCCGCTCCGACCAAGTATTGGAAACTCAGCGGGTCGATCAAAAGCGTCACGCCGTCCTTATTGACGTGCGTGTCATCCTCGTTCGCCGCTTCCTCGAACGTGAAGCCGTATTGGAAGCCGGAGCAACCGCCGCCGGAAACAAACACGCGCAACATGAGTGCCGCGTTGTTCTCCTCGGCAATAAGCTGTTTGACCTTCTTTGCGGCGCTGTCCGTGAAAACCAGCGGATCGGGCATGGCGGGTACTGCTGCGGTCATACCATTACCTCTTTCTCAAGCTCGGCGGAGATTATCGGAGCCGCCGTGCGGATAGTCAATTAATCAACCTTCCTCTTCATTCGCAGCGGTTCCGCCAAGGGGCTTCAACCGTGCAACCGTCGCTTTGTCTTTGCCAGACTCGCTCACCTCGCGCACCAAATTCCCGTTGATCACGGCTCCAACCGCGACTTCTAGTATCTTGTAGTAAACGTCGCCCGCGATATCGGCCTTTGGTTGCAGCTCGATGCGCTCTGTTGCTCGCACGATGCCCTTGACCGCGCCGTTGATAATTATATGCGGAACCGTGACGTTACCTATGATCAGAGCATTCTCGCTCAGGATCAGCGTGCTGTTTCCCTCGCCCTTCGAGGTCACATTACCTTTGAGCTTGCCGTCAATGCGCAAACCGCCGGAGAACGTGAGATCGCCCTTGAGCTCGGTGCGCGCTCCGATCAACGTATCGATGGTGTTGCACGGCTTTTCGTTTGGGCTCTTTCCGAGCGAACTTAACATCGGATCCTCCTCATATCGTTTGTTACGTTACCTACACCTGCGGCCAAGCGTAGCTCTCTTCGACAGCCTGTGCACCGCTCGTTGGCATGACGTTCACTTTGATACGTCGCGGCTTAAAGTTCTTTGGAAGCTCGAACTGGCCTTCGATGTCTTGAAAGTACTTAAAATTGACCTTGATCAACCGATCGCCCACACCAGGGACAGAGATCGTCGAATCCTGCCCGCTCTGCACGCCGCTGATTTCGAACGACGCGGAGCCATTGATCGTCTGCTCGTGTTTTAGAGCCTGGATCAGCACCAGCTTATAGCGGAACTGGTTCGCCGTGCCGCTAGTTGGTTCGATATAGAGATTCTGTATCCGCAGTCCACCTTTTTTATCCGCCGGCGAAATGATGTTCCGATAAAAATTCAGCTCCTCGCGCAGCTTCACTATTTCCTGGGCCGACGCCTTAAGCGATCGGTCCAGTTCCTGGAACGCGGTTTCATTCATCTGCACGCTGCGCTGCGCACGCGCGAGCGATTCGTGCAGCTCCTGGTTCTCGGTCAGGCGCTCGCGAATCTCATCGTGCAGCTTCTGCTGCTCTTGAGCGGCGGAGGAGCGCTCGAACCCGGCCATGCTAAGACCGTAGTTGTAGATCCATCCCGCGGATCCCGCGGTCGCGACTAACACGCCGCCGACGAGTAAAAGCTTAGTACGCGAAGAGAGCCGCGGCTTTACCACAAGCTCTCCGGTTGTTCGACGTTTAAACATAGGCTCCGAACCGCTCTCTGGCGCCAACGGCGCAATGAGCGTGTTGACTTCTGTCGCCAATTATAGCGCCCGAGCGACTTCAGCGCGGACGCGTGGTACGGCGGTCGTTGGATAAGAGAAAGATTACGGGGCTACCCAGCGATGCGACGAGGCGCTATGGCACTGTCGGCGCTACTCAACATATAGATAAAAAGGGGGCCGAAGCCCCCTCAGTTATTACCACTTGAGTCACTTATTGTTGTTAAACCAGAAGCGCGAAAAGAACCTTCTCAGCCGATCTATAAAGGACGGGCGCCCGATAGGCGCCCGTCAGCACAAGAACGTGCACTAATTCTTTTTTATTTAGAACAGATGCGTAAGACCGAGGTAGAGCTGCGTCGCATCCTGCCCAAAAGCTGTAGGAGTAGCGCCGTTAGCGCCTAGAGCGAAAAGATCATAGGCAGCGTTAGTCTTATTATCTACCTTAGAATAAAACACACCTGCATACGTGCGCTTCGAGAAGGCATGATCGTAACCCAGCATGTATGCCGTCGCGTCCGTACCATCGGTGGGGAGGGCGGCCGGAAGCCCACTCAGCTTATTGGCTTTAGCATAAGTGAAGTACACCTTCTCACTTCCAAACGCGTAGTTCACTGGCACGATCATAGCGTTCCGCTTGACCATCGTGACGCTGGTCACCGCCGTGCTGGCAGCCGGCCTCGCTTCGGACGAGTCATACCCGAGAGCCGCTGTAAGCCCAGCCGCGGACCACGCGAACCACGCACGCTGCGATTTCTGATCTCCGCCCGAACCCAAACAGTTAGTCTTAGTCGTGATATTGGCCGCAAGTGCGGTCGTGCAGTTCACTGGTGCTGCCCCCACAGAAGCGCTGTCCGGATCGCCTTCCGCATCTTGCTTCCAATAGCTAGCGCCTGCCGACATCGGACCACCAGTCCAGCGGATGGCGGCAGTCAATGACTGGCCCTTGCTTGGATTGCTATTGGCTAAGGTTCCAACACCCGTACCTTCATTAGCCGCGGCGTTAGGGGAAAAACCGAGGCGCGCTGTGATACCACCCCAGTCCGGGCTATCCCACAGGATCATATTGGGAGTGCGGGTTGCGTTTGCGATCGAGACACCGCCGACCTGAGAGAAAATACCGTCACTCAAGATTGTTTGGAGAGAACCAGCACGCGTAGCGTCGTAGCGTGAAAGCTCTTGGTAGTGCACATCAGCACGACCGATAGCGATCTTACCGAACGAACCGCTAAGGCCCGCCTGAGTATTACCGGTTGCGGTTATGCCACCAAGGTCAGGAGTGGGGCGAGTGTCAATCTGGAACCAGGCCTTCATCCCACCACCAAGATCTTCCGCCCCGGAGAAAATTAAGCTCGAGGACTGGTCGGAAACACGTTGCTCGTTGTTGAGCTTGGTGACGCCAGTCGGCAGGGTTCCCGAGAGCTTATAGCTCTCTAAGCCAACGGCTATGCGGCCAGAAATAGTTACGTTCGCCGAATCAGCGAACACCGCCGGAGCTACAAGCAATCCGCCGATTACGGCTGCAAGTACTTTCTTCTGCATTGAAATCTCCTCTCTCTTCTGATCGAAGGTATGTGACCGTAAGCGCAACAGGCAAATATTCGTCTCGCCACGTGGCGGCTTTATAGCATGGGTTTTTGCGGGATTGCAACTACTTTTTCAAATTCGCAACAGCCGATCCCCCGGTTGCACAAATACAACAGAAACGTGGGTTGCCGTGCGATTTATTTACGTTGAAACCAGCCCGTTGGCTGGGGGACTAGGATTCGAACCTAGGTTAACGGAGTCAGAGTCCGCTGTCCTACCACTAGACGATCCCCCAACGATGAGATATCCCCAACCGCTAAGGGGCTTCGCCCACACGTCGGAAATCGCAGACGGGGCCTAGCGGCTAGCGCTTAGAGTACTGCGGCCGCTTCCGCGCCTTGTGCAAACCGTACTTCTTCCGCTCGACAGCTCTGGCATCGCGCGTAACGTATCCAGCCTTACGCAGCGCTGGCCGCAAGGTACCGTCATACTGCAGAAGTGCCCGCGTAATGCCGTGTCGAATAGCACCGGCTTGGCCGCTTAGACCACCGCCCCGAACATTCACCGTCACATCGAATCGATCGAGCATCTCCAACGTGGCAAAGGGCTGGCGCACTATCATGCGCGCGGTTTCCCGACCGAAATATTGATCGACCGGACGATCATTGACCGTTATCGATCCCTTCCCAATGATTAGATGAACGCGAGCCGTCGAGGATTTTCGACGTCCGGTACCATAGTAGGTTTGTCCCTGGGGCATGAAGTCACCTAGATCTGAAGCGGTTTCGGACTTTGCGCCGCGTGCCGATGGCTCTCGCCCGCGTACACCTTGAGCTTGCGGAACATCTCTCTGCCGAGCGGGTTCTTGGGCAACATTCCGCGCACGGCGTGCTCGACGACACGCTCCGGCAACTGATTCTGTTGATCTCTGAACCTAACGCGCTTCAACCCACCCTGGTAGCCCGAATAGCTGAAATAGTACTTGTCCCGCCCTTTATCGCCGGTGACGCGAACCTTGTTCGCATTAATCACGACGACATAGTCGCCGGTATCAACGTTGGGTGTGTATTCCGTCTTGTGCTTGCCGCGCAGGCGTCGAGCTACCTCGGTGGCTACCCGACCGAGGACTTTGTCGGCAGCATCGATGACATACCACTGGCGCTTGATCGCGCCGTTCTTCGCGACGAAGGTTTTCATTCGAAAACAGCGGCTTTGACGAAGGCCGCGCATGGTACAGAAAGCAGCCAACAGCATCAAGTACGGGGCGCCGCGTAGCGGTGTATCGGTATGAAAAAAATGGCGTGGCTATTTCTGCCACGCCCGAACCACCACTAGGAGGATGGAGGAGCCTTACATCCTTGGTTCCCTCAAAAAATGCGAACCAACGAAATGCTCACCTCGTTTCAGAATAGCAAAGGCCTTGAGAATTTCACGGTTGACGGGATTTGTTTGCGTAAATCTTGGGAGGCTGCCCAGCCAACCTATTGAAGCGAAGGTATTTTTTGATCAAATCCGAAGCCGCTCGACAACTCGACCATTTACTAGGTGCTCCCGGATGATCTCATCGACGTCCTCCTTGTCCATGTACGTATACCAGACACCTTCCGGGTAAACGACGATGATCGGTCCTTCCTCGCAACGATCCAGGCATCCGGCCGTATTGATCCGCACCCGCCCCTTACCGACGAGACCGAGCGACTTCATACGCGCCTTCGCATAGTCCCGGATCGATTGGGCATCATGATTCGCACAGCACGCCGAGCCGTCGTCGCGCTTGTTGATGCAAAAAAATACGTGATATCGATAATAGGGCATAGGCTGCCAAGCAATTATAGGGAACCGGCTCCATCCGGGCACGGCCTATGTTGTGACGCGTCTTCGCCAACGATATCTTCGACACAATGAGCCGCCAACTTTCTATCCTTGATCGTACACTCGGATGTTTGGACGAAGGTTTGCGCGTGGTCTTCGGACCTCCACCGGCAGCCAATCGACCGAACCCGGCCGAAACAATCGCGGACGCCGAGTTGGATAGCTCAGCCCGCGAGTTTGTCGGCCGCCTGATGCGCGTCAATCACGTGGGTGAAATCTGTGCACAAGCGCTTTACCAAGGTCAGGCGCTTACGACCCGTAACCCCGACGTGCGTGTCAAAATGGAACGTTCGGCTCAAGAAGAAAACGATCACTTGGCGTGGACCGCTCAACGTATTCGCGAGCTAAGCGCCCACCCGAGCTACCTGAACGTTCTTTGGTACACCGGATCTTTCGCCATCGGCGCCGCGGCGGGTCTCGCCGGCGATCGTTGGAATCTCGGTTTCCTCGCAGAGACCGAAAGACAGGTCGTAGAACATCTAGAGCGTCACCTCTCGCGATTGCCAGCCGAAGATCACAAGAGCCGCGCAATCATCGAGCAGATGCGCGATGACGAGGGCCGGCACGCAACGATGG
>JBGPCS010000184.1:0-5771 GCA_041481875.1 Sulfurifustaceae bacterium | reverse complement strand
GCTTAGACGGCGCGCGCGTCCGATCTACGATGGCGCAGCGAAGCGCCTGTGCTGAAATGAAGCCGACGCCATCGTTTTTCAAATTTTGACATCGTCTCCAGTGCACTCGATGGCGACTCACGGCACCGGCGGATGTGCGATCGCCCAATGCTTCTACAAATCTATTCTTTCCGCTAAATTACTGCTACTTTAAGCACCCCTCAACTCCAACCCGACCTCTAGGAGAATTACATGGCAACAGCCGGCCAAAAACCAACGACCAAGTCGGAGATCTTCAACTTCATCGCCGAGAAAACGACCCTCAAGCGAAAGGACGTCATGGCGGTGTTCGACGCGATGCAGAACCTCATCGAACGGGATCTGAAGCGCGGCCCGGGGATCGTCAACCTCGCCGGACTGATGAAGATCAAAGTGGTGAAGAAACCGGCGGTCCCGGCGCGCAAAGGTATCAACCCGTTTACAAAAGAAGAAGTCATGTTCAAGGCCAAGCCGGCCCGCAACGTAGTTAAAGTGCAGCCCCTTAAGACGCTTAAGGATATGGTCTAACGAATCGGATTCAGGGGAGGAGTCCGCGGACTTCTCCCCACCTCGCCGTTGCGCGGGGTCGCAGTAGTGTTTACCCGCCGCTCAAACTCAACAAGAAGTATCCCCGGCCCGCAGCGACGTACGCCATCCGGCTTTGTCCCGACCTGTACCGCGCGCCCGCGTGGCGCAGCGCGCCGCGACGGCGCAACGATGACGCGGAGCGCTAACTGTTGTAGTCGTCGTTATCGTCCTCATCGTAGTCGTCGAGATCCTCGTCATCATCATCGTCTTCTACAGGGACGCGCTTATCCGCCTTTTCCGGTTCAACTTCTTCCTCTTCCTCGTCGGAATCCGCGGATCGCAGTTGCTGCAATTCCATCTCATACCAAGCGTCGATATCTATTTCGCCGACTTCGCCGTCTTCGTACTGTACTTCGATCGTACCATCGTCCTCGTCGAACGATACGACTTCGAACGCCAACCCATCCGGGTCCTCGTAGATGGCGCCCACGACAGGTTCTTCTTCCATCGGCATAGTTTTCGACCTCCGAGCATTCCTGATGGATGAAGTCATTTTAAACCATGGTGGAAGAAAAGCGCGGGATTCCGCCTTCCGCACGGACGCCACAAACACTATGCTCTTGACACGAAACGCCTGTCGTTGCCCGCGGAGGCTTAAATCATGGCCGAGAATTGTCTTTTTTGTAAAATGGTATCCGGCTCCATCAAGCCGGACATCGTCTACCAGGACGACGATGTCCTCGCCTTTCGCGACATCAATCCGCAGGCGCCGACGCATGTCTTGGTGATTCCCAAGCGACATGTGACGACGCTGAACGACTTGCGCGACGACGATACGAAACTTGCGGGTGCGCTACTGATGGCGGCTCAACGGATCGCGAAGGACCTCGGTATCGCGCAGAGTGGCTATCGCACCGTCATCAATACGAATCCCGAAGGTGGCCAGGTGGTGTTTCACGTCCACCTCCATCTGCTTGGCGGTCGTCAAATGCGGCAACCATTGGGATAAGGGCAAGGTACTAAGAACCGGGGATCTGGCGGAAACTGCCGACTATCTGCTGACAAAAAAAGGACGTGGCACGCCCCTGCCCCGTCCTTCACGTCATTCTTACCTCTTTGTCAGAACGGAATGTCGTCGTCGAAATCGGCGCCCGGGCTCTTGGTACCGCCGCTGCGTGCCGGAGCGGACTCCGCCGTTGCCGTTTCCGGCATCGGCTCGCTCGGTGCACCGGCGCCGCCACGCGAGCCGAGCATCTGCATTTCGTTCGCGACTATCTCTGTTGTGTATCGATCGTGGCCTTCCTTGTCCTGCCACTTGCGGGTTTGTAGTCTTCCTTCGATGTAAATCTGCGCGCCCTTCTTCAGGTACTCGCCCGCGATCTCGGCGAGCCGCCCGAAGAAGACGATGCGATGCCACTCGGTGCGTTCTTGCTTCTCACCGGTAGTCTTGTCTTTCCACGATTCGGACGTCGCGATGGTCACGTTCGCGATCGCTTGGCCGTTCGGGGAGTAGCGGACTTCGGGATCTCTACCAAGATTGCCGACGAGGATAACTTTGTTGACACCGCGTGCCATACCTGCCTCCGTATCGTAAGCGCGCGTGCACGAGCCTAAAGGTCACGCGCGAGTTTAGGGAAGCGCTAGTCTAGCCTTTCCAGTGGCCCGACCACAATTCCTTCGAAAACAGGACCTAAGTCGCGCGCATTCCGCTGCGGTGTTCGCTGTGAGTACATCCAACAGGCAAGCTGACGCGCAACCGGGACCGACAAACGCCGAGTCCGGGTCAACCACGAGGTGCGGATGCCGGCATCGCCAGAAAATCGCGAAGGCACACGAGGAACCAGAGACCGGCAATCGCTGCGCCGCCCGCGAATACTGCGCCGACCCCGTAATGCCCATACAGCCAACCGCCGCGATCGCCCCCGACAAAAGCACCGAGAAACTGAAACGTGCTGTAGACCCCGATCGCCGTTCCTTTCGCTTCGGGTGGCGCGGTCCTGGATACCAACGAGGGCAGCGACGCCTCGAGCACATTGAACGCGACGAAGAACGCCAACAGGCCGGCGGCGATGACCAACAACGAAGAATGCGCCACACTCAAACTCACGAGCGCGACGCTCAACAGCAACACGGAACCCGCGAACGCCTGTCCCTGCTTGCCGCGGCGCTCCGACCACGAAATGAGCGGGAACAGCGGAATCGCCGACACAACCACGAGCGGCAGATAGAGCGCCGCGTGCCGACTTGCCGGTAGCCCTCCGTATTCGACTAACGTGTGCGGCAGCACCACGAACACTGCGGTGAGCGCGGCGTGCAGTGCAAAGATGCCGACGTTGAGGCGCAACAACCGAGCGTTGCGAATGACGGCGAGCACCTGCGGCAACACCGGTGGCGGGGCGGTTCGCGCCTTCTCGGGCGTCGGCACGGCCAACCAGAGAATGAGAATGCCGGCGCCGGCGAGACCAGCCGTCAGCCAGAAGATACCCGGCACTCCGATCACAGCGTTAAGCGCCGACCCCAGCGGGATCGCGATCAAGAACGAAGCGCCGACGCTGATACCGATGACCGCCATCGCCTTCGTGCGCTGCGTATCGCGCGTGAGGTCGGCGACCATCGCCGTCACCGCCGCGCTCACCGCCCCCGCGCCCTGAAGCACGCGTCCGAGTATAACGCCATCGATCGAGTGCGCGAGCGCCGCGACTACACTGCCCACGGCAAACAAGACCAAACCGAAAGCGATGACAGGCTTGCGGCCAAGCCGATCGGAAACAATGCCGAACGGCAATTGCAAGAACGCCTGGGTCAATCCGTAAACGCCGAGCGCAAACCCCATGCGCTGCGGCGTGTAGCCATCGAGCGTCACGGCGTAAAGCGCGAATACCGGAAGAATGAGGAACAGCCCGAGCAATCGGCTGGCGTAAATGCCGGCGAGCGAGAACACAGCGCGCCGCTCCGACGCGGTCATGGGATCGCTACGATTGGGCACAGATCGACGGCGAGGGGCGCCCGCTTTTGGTTCTGGTTTTAAGAGGGGCGTATACTACCAGGTTGGCCCAATAATAAGAGATCGCGCGTAAGCGCGCTTGGCTCGCGTCTCGGTCGCCTCGTGGGAGGCGAGGCAGGAAGTTCACGGACACACTTAATGTGTCCGTGCCGCCGAGCGGGCGCCGCGGTTTTGCCGCGCCCCGGCGGGAATGAATGAGCGTGAGGGGGCGGCACTAAACGACATTTATCATGGAACACATTCGCATCCGCGGTGCGCGCACGCACAACCTTAAGAATATCGACCTCGATCTGCCGCGCAATCGGCTGATCGTCATCACCGGGCTGTCCGGTTCCGGCAAGTCGTCGCTCGCCTTCGATACGCTGTACGCCGAGGGCCAGCGCCGCTACGTCGAATCGCTGTCCGCGTACGCACGCCAGTTTCTTTCGCTGATGGAGAAACCGGACGTCGATTTGATCGAAGGCTTGAGCCCGGCGATTTCGATCGAGCAAAAATCGACCTCGCACAATCCGCGCTCCACCGTCGGCACGGTGACGGAAATCTACGACTATCTGCGGCTGCTATACGCTCGCGTCGGCGAGCCGCGCTGCCCCACGCACGGCGTGACGCTCGCGGCGCAGACTGTGAGCCAAATGGTGGATCACGTCATGACGTTGCCCGATGGGATGAAGCTCATGTTACTCGCGCCGCTGGTGGACGATCGCAAGGGCGAGCATCTGCACGTGCTGGAGCAATTGCGCTCGCAGGGTTATGTGCGCGCACGCATCGACGGTCTGGTGGTGAGCTTGGACGAGGCGCCGGAACTGAATAAGAAAATGAAACACACGATCGAAGCGGTCGTCGACCGCGTGGTCGCGCGCAAAGGCCAGGAGCAGCGGCTCGCCGAATCGTTCGAGACCGCGATCAACTTGAGCAACGGCTTGGTTCGCGTCGTAACTCTCCCCGACGACGCACAGGGACGTGCCAGTGTCGCGGGCGACAGGATGTCGGGAGCGACTGAGGGGGGAAAGGCCGAGGAGATCGTCTTCTCGGCGCGCTATGCGTGTTCGCATTGCGGCTACAGCTTGACCGAGCTCGAGCCGCGCTTGTTCTCGTTCAACAATCCGGCCGGCGCCTGTCCCGCGTGCGGCGGCCTCGGCGTGCACGAGTTTTTCGATCCGGCGCGCGTCGTTGCCGATCCCACGCTCCCCATGCCTGCCGGCGCCGTCCGCGGTTGGGACCGGCGCAACGGTTTCTACTATCAGATGCTCGAGTCGCTGGCGCGCCACTATAAATTCGATCTGGAGAAACCGTTCGAAGAGCTACCTAAGAAGGTACGCGACATCATTCTTCACGGCAGCGGCGATGAGGAAATAAAGTTCAGCTATCTCGGTGAGCGCGAAACGGTGTACCGGCGCACACATACCTTCGAGGGCGTGATCCCAAACATGGACCGGCGCTACCGCGAGTCGGAATCGAACAGCATCCGCGAAGAGCTGGCGAAATATTTGAGCACGCGCCCGTGTGAAGCATGCGGCGGCAGCCGGTTGCGGCCGGAAGCGCGCAACGTGTTCGTCGCGAACCAGCCTCTGCACGCGGTTGCCGAGCTGCCGGTGAACCAAGCGCTTGCCTTCTTCGAGCATCTCGCGCTCGACGGTCAGCGCGGGGAGATCGCCGGCAAGATCGTCAAGGAAATTGCGAACCGCCTCGGTTTCCTCGCCAACGTCGGCCTTGACTATCTCACGCTCGCGCGATCGGCGCAGACGCTCTCGGGTGGGGAGGCGCAGCGCATCCGCCTGGCGTCGCAGATCGGCGCCGGCCTGGTCGGAGTCTTGTACATCTTGGATGAACCGTCGATCGGACTCCATCAGCGCGACAACGCGCGACTGCTCGACACGCTGCGCCGGTTGCGCGATCTCGGCAACACCGTCATCGTTGTCGAGCACGACGAAGAAGCGATCACGGCGGCGGATCACGTCGTCGATATCGGACCGCGCGCGGGCGTACACGGCGGCCAAATCGTCGCGCAGGGTACGCCCGCCGACGTCGCTCACCACGCGCAGTCGCTGACCGGACAGTACCTGCGCGGTCAGTTGCGCATCGAGGTGCCGCGTCTGCGGCTGCGCAACGACCCCGAGCGCCAGCTCATGATCCGCGGTGCGCGCGGCAACAACCTGAAGAACGTGGACGTGTCGATCCCGGTCGGCCTCCTCACGTGCGTCACCGGCGTATCGGGCTCGGG
>JBGPCS010000183.1:0-5786 GCA_041481875.1 Sulfurifustaceae bacterium | reverse complement strand
CGGTGACGTGCAGGGACGCACTAAGATCCGCGAGAGACAGGATGCCACACAGGGATGTGTCAATGTCGCGAGCGCAGGATGCGCAGGAGCGACCTAACCCTCCTGATCGCTCCCGCGCATCCTGCGCTCCCGCGGATCTTAGTGCGTCCTGCACGTCACCGGGGGGAGAGGGAATTATTCAGAGGTTCCTTAAAGTGTATTCGCAAAATGCCATCGCCTCGCCACCGCAAGCGGGAGGGAACGGGAGGGGCAGTGTATGGGGAACAAAATGACTGACGCTCTGCTGACACTCGAAGGTGTGCACGCGCACTACGGTCATATCGCGGCGCTCCAGGGCGTGGATGTGACCGTACGCAGCGGCGAGATCGTTGCGCTGATCGGCACGAACGGCGCGGGCAAGTCGACGCTGCTCATGACGATTTGCGGCCGGCCGCGTGCGTCGCACGGACGCATCGCATTCGACGGCGAGGACATCGCGCGGTTGCCGACATTCGAAATCGTGCGGCGCGGCATCGTGCAGGCGCCGGAGGGCCGGCGCATCTTTGCGCGTCTGACGGTACGCGAAAACTTGCAAGTCGGTGCGACGCCAGCGGCGGCGGCGCATTTCGACGAGGATCTCAAGCGCGTATTCGCGCTGTTTCCGGTCCTCGCCGAGCGCGAGCGCCAACGCGGCGGCACGCTGTCCGGCGGCGAGCAGCAGATGCTCGCGATCGCGCGCGCCCTCATGGCGCGGCCGCGGCTCCTGCTGCTCGATGAGCCTTCGCTCGGACTTGCACCGCTGCTCATCCGGCAGATTTTTCGCGTCATCGCCGAGATCAACGCGCAGGGCACGACGGTGCTGCTCGTCGAGCAGAACGCCTATCACGCGCTGCGACTGGCGCACCGGGCCTATGTGCTCGCGGCGGGGAAAGTGTTGTTGAGCGGAACCGGCGCCGAGCTCCTGACGAATACCGAAGTGCGCGCCGCGTATCTCGAAGGTGGCGCGCGCCCGAGCAGTCGCCCACGTACTTAATAAAGGTCTGATTAACTCTCCATTCCAAGGTTTAAGCCACCGGCTGTAGCCGCAAAAATGGACGGCGCCGAGGGATGCCTCATGTAGGTTGGGTTAGCCGCGAAGCGGCGTAACCCAACGAAATCTTATCTCGAGCTCTTCGCTTTTGGCTTCGTCGCTTTCGGGTTGCCGGCACGGGAGAATACTATTTCGTTGGGTTTCGCTTGCGCTCAACCCAACCTACATTCGCCAGGACGCGTCGTTCCCTCGACGCGTATCCGGACTTTCGGTCCGTGACGCCAACCCACCCGCCTTAGCGGGTGGTTGTTTAGTCACGCCCGTCACGCCCGCGAAAGGACTGCTACACGCGCGGCGGTGGGCTTGCCGCCCAATCGACGAAGTAAACGCTATTGGCGAACATCGCCGGCTTACCTAAGATACGCGCGGTCCATTTCAATTTTTCCCGCGCGGCCCCGGGCTTGCGCTCAACCAGGAGCAATCAAAATGAGAACTAGGATCAGCGCCTTCCTCATCGGTCTACTGCTGAGCGCGGCCGCGCATGCGGATATTCGTATCGCGGTCGTCGGCCCTCTCACCGGCCCGCAGGCCGCGTTCGGCGAGCAGATGCGCCGCGGCAGTGAAATGGCGGTGGCCGATCTCAACGCGAAGGGCGGCGTGCTCGGGCAAAAGCTCATCCTCGAAGTCGGCGACGACGCGTGCGATCCCAAGCAGGCGGTCGCGGTCGCGAATCAAATGGTCAACCGAAAAGTGGTATTCGTCGCCGGCCACTTCTGTTCGAGCACGTCAATTCCCGCGTCCGATGTTTACAACGAGGAGGGCGTGTTGCAGATTTCCCCGGCCTCGACCAACCCGCAGCTCACCGAGCGTAAGTTAAAGAACATATTTCGCACGTGCGGGCGCGACGACCAGCAAGGAAAAATCGCCGGCGAATACATCGCCAAGCACTACAAGAACGTCAACGTCGCGATTCTTCACGACCGCAGCACGTACGGTAAGGGTCTTGCCGACGAAACCAAGAAGACCCTAAACGGCCTCGGCAAGCAGGAAGCGCTGTACGAAGCCGTTACCGCGGGCGAGAAAGATTACTCCGCCCTGGTGAGCAAGTTGAAATCGGCCAACATCGCTTTGATCTATTTCGGCGGCTATCACGCCGAAGCGGGCTTAATCGTGCGCCAGTCGCGCGCGCAAGCGCTGAAGGCGCCGCTCATGGGCGGCGACGCGCTGGTGACGGAAGAATACTGGGCGATCACGGGTCCCGCGGGCGAAGGCACGATGATGACGTTCAGTCCCGATCCCGCGCGCAATCCGTTGGCGAAACCCGTCGTCGACAAATTTGTGAAGAGCGGCTACAAGCCCGAGGGCTATACGCTCTACTCCTACGGCGCGATTCAAGCGTGGGCGCAAGCGGCGCAAAAGGCTGGCGACTCGAAGGCCGACGCCGTTTCCAAAGTGCTCAAGAGCGGACAAAAGTTCGACACCCTGCTCGGACAGATCGCGTTCGACGCCAAGGGCGACGTGACCGCGCCGGGGTACGTCGTGTACCTGTGGAAAGACGGCAAGTACGACTACGCGCAGAAGTGACGCGCGCGTAGCGCGCCACTCATCGGTCATAGCCTGCTGCTGCACGACGCCCGCAAGCTGGTGCGGCTGAGCGCCACGTTATGCAGCACTAGGGGCAATGTGAATTGAAGGTTCGCGAAGTGATCCGCCTTCTCGAGAATGACCGGTGGCGACATATCCGGACGAAGGGAAGCCACCGGCAGTTTCAGCATTCTATGAAGCCTGGAACAGTCACGGTCGCCGGAAAACTTGGGGTCGACGTGCCATTGGGCACGTTGAATAGTATTCTCAAGCAATCGGGTCTCAAACGTTCATAGGAGCAGTGCGATGGAATATTTGGTAGTGCTGGAAAAAGGTAAGACCAGCTACGGCGCCTACGTTCCGGATCTGCCCGGCTGTGTTGCGGTTGGGGAGACCCGGCGCGAGGTGCTGAAGCTGATTCGCGAAGGAATCGAGTTACACATCGAGGCGCTGCGCGATGCTGGAGAGCCAATCCCGCCTCCGACCTCAAAGAGCGAGGTTGTGAAGGTACGCGCCGCATAACATCCAGCATCAGCCGCCCGCCAGGCAGGCGACAAATTTGCGCATGCAAATCTGATGACTGTCTGGTGGGTCGGCTGCATGCAGTGGTTAGGCGTCGCGGCCAACACCGGAACCAGTGGACGGACGTCCCACTGTCGCCGTGACGACGGCGAGAGGAAGTGCGACTTGATGAAGTTGCGTACACCAGCGCACCACCTCGCTGTACTCGATGGTCGCGTCGTTGACGGTGGCTCGCTCCCAGCCAAGGTGGACATCGACCGGCCGATCGAGGGGGACGGTTTGCGCAATGATGTCTCGCTCAATGTGCTCAATGGAGTCTCTAAATGTGCGTATGCGCGACCGAACAGCATCTCTGAGAATCTCCAAGTCTCTCGGCTTCGCGACCAGGGGATTTCCATCGCCTTGGGCGTAGCCTAAACCACGGAGGCGATCAAGAAAGTTGATGCCACGATGAAGTGCTTGGATACAAGACTCAAAGTGATCTTGCGCGCGATGAAGGTTGTCGGGATTGCCAAGACGAAGAAACAGCAACATCGACTCCCGACAGTCTTGGTACTCGCAGATGGCTTTGTCTGATAGCCGCACGAGTCCATCCACAATTCGCTTTCCCTTAGGCTCCGAAGGAGCACTCACGCCCAAGAAGTGTCCCAGCCACCGTTTCGAACGAAGTGTGCCAGCCAGAAGCACTGGCGGCATTCCCATCTCGAGACGGGTTACTGCTTCCGCGTTTTCGTTGTCGCTCACCTTGGACTCGTGACGCCTAACGATGAATATACAGCCCAATCACAGGATATTGGATATCCGGGGATTCAGAGACGAGGAAGAGGTCATTGTTTCATCAAGGCGCTGATGCCGACATTGGCTGTACTTTGGGAAATAGCATATACCGCACTTCTACCGGATATCGGCAACATCATTCGCGCGCCGATTGCACCGCTGCTGCCGGTGCCACGCGCTGCCGGTGCCGCTTAAGCCACGTCACTGCCACCGCGATCACGACAATCAGCGGAATGACGCTGGCATTGATCACCTGCCATCCGGCATGGTGATGTAGCGGGCCCGAGGAAAACGCGGTGAGGGTTGTGATGCTGAGAATGAGAAAATCGTTCACACCTTGGACTTTCGCTTTTTCTTCCGGCGCGTAGGTGTCGGTCAGCAATGTCGTCGCGCCGACGAAGAGAAAGTTCCATCCGAGACCGAGCGAGATCAACGCGAGCCAAAACGCCCACAGCGCGTCGCTCGCGAGATCGATGCTTACGCACACCGCGAAGAGTCCCGCGCCGCATTGCATGATCGAGAGGACGCCGTAGCGTGTGATCAGACGGCCGGTGAAAAAGGACGCGCCGAACATACCGAGCATGTGCCATTCGATGATGAACGCGGAGTCTTCGAACGTGTAGTGATGCGCGTGCAGCGCGAGCGGCGTCGACGTCATGACGAGATTCATCACGGCGTACGCGATCATGCCGCCCAGCACCGCCACGGCGAACGCCGGTTGGCGCGCGATCGCGGCGAGCGGGCGACCGAGCTTCGTGCGCTCTTCCACCGTTGGTTTCGGAATATCGACGAACCACAGCGTCGCGAGCGTAACGGCATAGACGCCGATCAACGCGAGGTAGCTGCCGCCGAAACGCGCCGCGGGAATCGCATCGGCGGTGAAGCGCGCGAGATTCGGCCCGATCAGCGCCGCCAGCACGCCGCCGGCGAGCACGTAGGAGATCGCGCGGGCGCGATAGTCCGGGCCGGCGACGTCGGCGGCGGCAAAACGAAAATATGTGCCGAAACCGTTGAAACAGCCGTTCAGCGCCAGACCCGCGCAGAAGAGCGTGAAGCTGCCCGCCGAGATCGCATACGCCGCCAGCGCGCTGCCGCTGATCGCGAACACGGCGCCGATCATGAATCCTGAGCGTCGGCCGATGTGCTTCATCACGAATGCCGCGGGCATCGTCATCAGCAGCGTCGCCCCGAACTGCACGCCGATCGGAAAGGTAGCCAGCGCCTGATCGCTCGCGAGCGCGAGCCCAATGAAGGGCGCGGCGGTCAGCATCAACGCCTGGCCGGTGTTGAAGGTCGCTTGGCAGATCGAGAGGAGAAAAACGTTTTTCTTTGCCGATTGCATTTCGCTTAAGGAATCTCTGATTGATTCTGCTCGTACCGAGTTTGTCGAAGGGCGATCACCGCAACGCATGGGTTTACGTCGCGCGTCGTTCACGGTCCGTCAAGCCGGTTCGATGCGAAGCTGAAGCGTTCGCCACGAACGGTGGGAACTAACTGAGAGCCCGCTTAATCCCGCGCCACCGTATTGTGCAGGCTAACGCGCGGTTTGTCTGCGTCCGAGATTTAGCCATTGGGTTTGGTAATCCGATACAGTTGCATCTATCCGTCGGTCGAAACCAGGAGGCGTGACGCATGGGTGAGGCTCAGTTGTTTGAAGGGGTGTTGCTGCTCGGCGCCGCGGTCGTCATCGTTCCGCTGTTCAAACGCATCGGCTTCGGCGCCGTCCTTGGATATCTCGCGGCGGGTGTGATGGTCGGCCCGTGGGTCTTTGGCCTCGTCGCCGATGTGCAGAATATGATGGGCATCGCCGAGCTCGGCGTGGTGTTTCTGCTGTTCGTGATCGGTCTGGAGTTGCAACCCTCGCGTCTGTGGGCGTTGCGCCAGTCGATCTTCG
>JBGPCS010000182.1:0-5814 GCA_041481875.1 Sulfurifustaceae bacterium | reverse complement strand
TACCCCTCTCCCTCCGGGAGAGGGGCGGGGGTGAGGGAAACAGCGCGACTTTCTGCACCGCCGCCCCTCACCTGCAGTACAAGGACGTACGAATGTCGCGCGCGCAGGATACGCAGGAGCGACCTAACCCTCTCCCGGAGGGAGAGGGAAATAATCAGATGTTCCCTAACGTTTTCTAGCAGAGAAGGAGCAAGACCCATGAACAAGTTGATACTCGCTACTGTTGTTTCGTTGTTCTTCTGCGGGTCCTTGGCGTTCGCGGCCGAGGAACATCATCCCGGCTCGAAAGGCGCGCCGACCGAGGATGCCGCGAAGCAGGCGCGCATGATGCAAGAGCACATGATCAAGATGCACGAGCAGATGCACAAGATCATGGATGCCAAGGACCCTAAAGAGCGCGAGCGGCTGATGCAGGAACAACAGAAAACGATGCAGGAGCACATGAAACAAATGCACGGAGGGATGGGCGGGATGATGGGCCCCGGCAAGATGGGCGGCGAGGGCAAGGGCGCAATGCAAAAGCCCGGCGACAAGTGATGGTGAGGATCGGCCGGTCGAGCGAGCGTCGACTCGGCGATCCGACACGTTGACACGAAAGATCACGAGCAGAGCGAGAGGAGAGGTGCGATGGATCCTGTCATGAGCGGCGGTTTCGCTATTTGGTGCTTGTTGATGTTTGTTGTTTGGATAGCGGTGGTTACCATTCCCGTTTGGAGGATCGTCAAGAGAGCGGGCTTCCCCGGGTTCTGGTCACTTCTCGTCGTCGTTCCGCTAGTCAATCTAATCGCGCTTTGGATCTTCTCGTTTTCGCGATGGCCGGCCGAGGGACGCGCGCGTCGCTAATGCGATGAGGTCATTCCGCGTGCCGAGCTGAATATGTCTCCGCCGTGCGCCGAAGGCCGCTCGACGAAGAAACGCATCGGCCTAAGACGGCGGCGTCAGCGACTTAGACGATGGACTGTCTACGCGCGCGAAGTACTTTATAGCATCCTTCGTCATACGTTCGGTGCACCAGCGTGCATACATCTTGCCAAACAGGCGGCCGAGCCAGCGCGCCGGCGCTTCTAATGGCAAGTCATAGTCGATAAAGACTCGTACGTCCGTCGCGCCGCCCTTCGGCATCAGCTCAAATCCAAGTCGGTATTGACCGATCACCCACAACTTTGCGTTGGTCGTTTCCCAGGCTTTACGGCGCGGCGCTTGACGTTCGATGACAACCTCCTCCAGCGAAAGCGTCACACCCGCCATTTTTCCGTGCATGCGCACCTTCGAGCCGATAGCGCGCCCCTCGCGCTCGTCCATGTCGATGGTCATCTTAGAGCCCATCATCATGCCCGAGGATTGCTCCATGTGCGCCGAGAGCTTCTTGAAATCGTCCAGATAGGAAAAAACCGTATCGACCGGCGCGGCTAGAATCACATTACTTGCGTAGTGAAGTGCGTACATTCGGTCTCCTCCAAGAATATTGGCAAAGCAAACGATCATCCGGCGCGCGCTAGCGGCGGGCTGACGTCACGTTTCCGGTTCTCGCCACCGGTCAGCGCGCGCAGACCAGGCGCGTCGAGCAGGCTTATCCGCTTATTCTCAACCTCGATCAACCGCGACTGCTGTAACTTCGAGAATACGCGGCTCACGGTTTCCAGTTTCAGCCCGAGATAGCTGCCGATTTCCTCGCGCGTCATGCGCAGAAGGAACTCAGCGGCGGAGTAGCCGCGTGCGACGAAGCGCTGTGATAAATCGAGGAGGAACGAGGCCACGCGCGCCTCTGCATTCATGGTGGCTAAGACCATCATCACGCCTTGATTGTGGACGATCGCGCGACTCATCAATCGATGCAGTTGCCGTTGCAAGCCGAGCGAGCGGCTCGCCATTCTCTCGAGTTGAGTGAACGGGATAACGCATACCAGACCGTCTTCGAGCGCCCGCACGTTCACGGTATGCGCATCGGACTCGATACCGTCGAAGCCGATAAGCTCGCCGGCCATTTGAAAGCCGGTCACTTGCTCGCTGCCGTCCTCCGTGACGACAAAGCTCTTGAAGAAACCGCTGCGCACGACGTAGAGCGAGCGGAAAGGTGTGCCGGCATGGTAGAGACTTTCGCCGCGCCTTAGGCGCCGCCGTGCGTAACTCATGTCGTCCATGAGGTCAGCTGCCGATTCACTGTCTCCGCCGGGGAGACACAAGTCGCGTACGTTGCAGGCGACGCACGAGGTCGGATAGCGCTGCGCCGTTGCCGACGGAGCATTGTGACGTGCTCCACCCTTGACGCTGCTCTCGGAACTAACGACGGCCATAGCTCTCATTGGTGAGTCCTCGCGATACTGGTTCAGTTACTTGCAATGACTTCCCTGACTTTGGTGAATTCGGTGCTCTTGTCTAAGAAAGCGGTGGCGCCGGCGGCCATGCATGTCTGCCGAAATTGCGGCTGGGAGTAGTTCGTCAAAACGATAAAGATGGTTTTCGGCAATTGCGGAAGAATGGCTTGGAGTACTTCCATGCCGGTACCGCCATCGAGCTGGAAATCCAAGACTACATATTTGGGTCGTGTTCGAAGAATGCCCGACACTGCGGTGGTCGGCGTCCCCGCTTCGCCGACGACCTCTACGCCGTCAATGTCGCCGATTAATTCGACCAGGCGCTCGCGCACCGGAATCGAGTCTTCGACAATGAATACGCGCTTCGTCGTACGTGGCGGTTCCATAGGCCACAGTATCGATCCGTGGAGCACGTAAGCTCATCGGCGAGCGCCGAAAACGCCGATCGGCGTTGTCTGATTTTTGGGGTAAGACAACGGAAGGGCAGGGTAGGAATATTCCTATGCCGGTGCGTCGTCGGCGGGATTCTCGATAAGACGATGCGCTATGGCGTAGCGGATCAGCTCGGTTTGATTAGTCATGCCCATCTTTTCCATGAGGTGCGCCTTGTGAGTGCTCACGGTTTTGACCGATAGATTCAACTGAGCGGCGATTTCAGAGACGGACTTTCCCGATACCAAGAAATGAAATACTTGGTACTCGCGATCGGATAGTGCCGTATGCGGCGACCCCTCGGCTTGCGGCATGGCGCCGCGCGCGAGCTGCTCGGCAACGGCGGTCGTGATGAAGATACCGTCGGCGGCGACTTTGCGTATGGCCGAGATGAGCTGCGCCGGTGCGCTTTCCTTGGTCAAGTAGCCTGAGGCGCCGGCTTTGATGGCGCGGACGGCGTACTGTTGTTCTTCGTGCATGCTCAACACGAGTATGCGCAGTTTCGGTTTCTCGCTTTTGATTTGCTTGATCAAGTCGATGCCGCTCTTTTTTGGCATCGACATATCGAGGAGCAGTACCTCGAATTCGAGCTCGCGCACGCGCTGCATTGCTTCATGACCGTCGCAGGCTTCGCCCACGACCGTGAAATCTGGGTTCGCGAGCAGCAGCTGCTTCAGACCTTCACGTACGATCGGGTGATCGTCGGCGACAACGACGCGTATCATCGCGCGCTCTCGGGAAGCGGTAGACGAAACTCGATGCGCGTCCCGTCTCCGGGCGCGCTGACAATTAGCACCTTACCGCCGACGAGGTAAATCCGTTCGCGCATGCCGATAATCCCGTAGGAACTTGGTTTGCGCGAGTTTTCGAGCGAGAAGCCGACGCCATCATCGCGAACCGTGAGCGCGACCTCTCCGTCGGCGCGCTCGAGGGTGACCTCAACGGTCTATGCGCGCGCGTGCTTCGCGACATTGGTGAGGGACTCCTGCAATACGCGGTATATCGTTGTCGCGTGGGGATCTTGCAGGTCCATTTCCGGATCGGCGATCGCAAGCTTGCAGCGTATCTCCGTTCGTTCGCTGAAGCTTTGCGTAAGCCATTCGATGGCCGGAACCAAGCCGAGATCATCGAGCATCATCGGGCGCAGATCCGAGGAAATGCGTCGCGTGGCGGCGACCGTGCCATCCAGCAGCGTTTCCATGGTGTCGAGTTTTTCGGCAATCGCCGGCGGCGCCCGGAGTTTGCCTTTGATCCACGAAATATCCATTTTGAGACCAGTCAACGCCTGGGCCAGTTCATCATGCAGCTCGCGTGCGATCTTGCGTCGCTCCTGTTCACGAAGGTGGTTCGCGGCGGTTGCGAATTCGAACAGCTCTTCTTTCGAGCGTCGGAGCGCTTCATCGGCTTTTACGCGCGTTGTGACGTCGCGCAATATTACCGTGTAGAACTTCTGATCACCCTCGCTGATCTGCGAAATCGACGCGTCGATGGGAAACTCTTCGCCGTTGCGGCGTAGTCCCGTAACAATCCGCTGCGTCGCCATTCGACGTGAATCGGTGACGGTCTCGCCGAAGCGGCGAATGTGGCCGGCGTGCTCGACCCGAAAGCGCTCTGGAATAAACCCAGCGAGCGGGGCGCCGATCGCTTCCTTTTGCGGGCAGCCGAACACCGCTTCGGCCGCGGCGTTGAAGAGCACGATATGCTGCCGTTGATCGACGGTAACGATGGCGTCCATCGCCGAGTCGAGGATGCCTCGTAGTCGCGCCTCGCTGCGCGCCAGTGACCCTTCGGTGCGCATGCGTTCGGTAATGTCGCGCAAGATCACGGTGTAGAGTCTTTGCGAATCTTCGCCGAACTGTGAAATGGACGCTTCGATGGGGAATTCCTCGCCGTCCGCGCGCAAGCCGGTCAAAACCATTTTCGCCCCCATGCGCCGCGAGCTAGCGCCGGTTTCGCCGAACTGCTGGACGTGTTGCCTATGTATCGCCCGAAAACGCGCCGGCAGCAGCACGTCGAGCGTCTGACCGAGCACCGCCGTACGCGACCAGCGAAACACCTGCTCGGCCGCGTCGTTGAAAAGGACCACACGCTGCTGGTGATCGACGACAATGATGGCGTCCATCGCCGAATTGAGGACATCGCCGACGCGCACTTCGACATCGCGCAGCGTGCGCCGCGCAGCTCGCTGTTCCGCGTCCTGACGGTAGAGCAGGGTGGTTACGAACACGAGCACCGCCGCGGCGATTACAGCCGCGGCGATCAGCACCTCCGTACGATGCCACCCGATCAGCGCCGTTACTGCCGAAGCGGCGGTGGCGACCGTGGCCACTACGATCAAGGGCCCCCAGACCGCGATGAGGCGATGCGTCGGAGAGTAAATGGCGGGATCGCGCCGACGCCCCAAGAGCGAGGTAGCCCGCCTCATGTCAACCGGTGTCTTCGCACAGTTGGCCGTCAGTTGGTTGCAGGTATGCGGAGATCATCCTTACCGATCCGGCATAGCCGCGCAAGTATGACTTGTGTAGGCATCGGTGCACGCAAGCAAGTATGAGGACAGCGAAAGCTTTTTCAAATACCCTGCGCGCCGCGGCGGAGCATTCGCTTCCAGATTTCAGTCAATGCCACACCCCCGAGCGCCGCTATGGTCGCGAGCAGCAAGTCACGCCACGCGGGCGCTTCGAAGCGAAACACGTCGGCTAAGGTCGGAACGTACAGGGCTAACAACAACCCGCTCAACGCACCAACTATCACGAACCACAGCGGCCGATTCGGCGTCGCGAGCGTAGCGATGATGCCGCGCGTTCTAGAACGGTTGGACAAAATCAGCGCCGTGTTTCCTATGACCAGTACGGCGAAAGCCATGGCCCGCGCACGTCCTTCGGGCAGACCGAATCGCAGCGCCGCCCAGTACAAAACCACCGTCGCGAGTAAAACGATCGAGCCTTGCAGCAATGCAAACCAAAGGAGTTGCCGCCCGAGCAGCGGTTCCCGCGGATCACGCGGGCGCCGGCGCATGATGTCGGGATTTGCGGGTTCGGCTTCATACGCGATCGAGCAGGCGGACTTC
>JBGPCS010000181.1:0-5848 GCA_041481875.1 Sulfurifustaceae bacterium | reverse complement strand
CGACGCGCTCGCCGCGACGCTCGCGCGGCACGGTGTGTCGAACGACACTCAGGTCATCGCCTACGACGAGGGCGCAGGGATGTTCGCCGCCCGTCTTTGGTGGCTGCTCCGCTGGCTGGGACACGACGAGGTTGCGTTGCTGGACGGTGGCCTCGGCGCGTGGAAAAACGCCGGCTACCCGGTTACCAACGAGGTGCCGGCCGTGTCGCCTTCGAGCTTTCATCGGAGACTGGGCGAGGAACCGGTGAGCGCCGCGTTCGTGCAAAGCCAATTACATCGCCCCGATATCCTGCTCATTGATGCCCGGACACCGGAACGTTTTCGCGGCGAGACAGAGCCGCTCGATCCAGTCGCCGGCCACATTCCCGGCGCCGTCAACCGCCCTTGCAAGAGCAATCTCGAACCCGACGGCCGGTTCAAATCGGCGACGCGACTTCGCGCGGAATTCGACGCGCTGCTGCGGCAACATCCCTCGGCTAACATCGTAAGCTACTGCGGCTCCGGAGTTACCGCCTGCCACCACTTGCTGGCGCTCGAAATGGCCGGGCTACGCGGCGCACGGCTGTATCCGGGCTCGTGGAGCGAGTGGTGCAGCGACCGCTCTCGGGCAACCGCAACCGGTACCGAGTGACGTAGAATTGCCGCCATCGGATTTGTCACACGAGGTTCCCATGTCGCTCCAGCCCGTACGCCGATTCGCACTCGCGCTGCTGTTTCTCGCACCGCCCCTGGCGGCGGCGCCACTCGTCAACTCCACCATGCCGTGGCAGAACTGGGGTGACGAGGTGTTCGCGCGCGCCAAGCTCGAAAACAAGTTCGTGCTGCTGTCGTTGCAATCGTGGTGGTGCGAGTGGTGCCACGAGATGAACGTCGTCACGTACGAGGACAAGGACGTGCGCGCGCTGCTCGATACGCACTTCATTCCGGTTCGCGTCGACCAGGATAGCCGGCCGGACGTCTCGCAGCGCTACGAGCGTTGGGGTTGGCCGGCGACCGTGATCTTTCATCCGGACGGCACCGAGCTGGTGAAACTGCGCGGCTACTACTCGCCCAAGTTTTTCATTCCGGTGCTGACGGAGACAATCGCTGATCCGACGCCGGTCAATTACGGGCGGCAAGGCGGGCCGGAACGCGAATCGACCAAGGCGGTCCGCATTCCGGAACCGGCGCGCTCGAAGTTGCTCGCGTTTCTCGAGCAGGCTTACGACCGGGAGAACGGCGGCTGGAGCAAATCGAAGCTCGTCGATCTGCACACGCTGACGTACATGTTGGAACGATCGAAGGTGGGCGACAAAGCGCTAAGCGCGCGAGTGCGCTTTACCATGACGCAGTACGTAAAGATGATCGATTCGCAGAGCGGGGGCATGTCGCAGATCACGAAGGCATCCGACTGGTCCGAGCCGCTCAAGGAGTTCCCGATGTTCGCGCAAGAGGCGGGCCTGCGCGCCTTCGCGCAAGCCTACGCGCTCTGGGGCGATCCACGATATAAGAAGGCTGCCGATCGCATCTACGGATTTTTGGTGAACACGATGCGCGGATCAAACGGCGCGTTTTACACCAGCATGGGCGGACAGCGGCACAAGCCCGGTATCGACAAGCGCCAGTACACGCGCGAGAACGCGCAAGCGATCTACGCGCTCACCGGTTACTACGACGCGACCGCCAACCACGCGGCGCTCGATTACGCCATCGCGGCGGCGAATTGGACCATCAAGGAACGCGCACGACCCGAGGGTGGATTCCGCCACGCCGGCGTCGACACCGGCGGGCCGTATCTGGTCGACAATCTCGAAATCGCCAAAGCCTTCCTCGTGTTGTATCGCTCGACCGGAGATCGCGCATGGCTCGATCGCGCGCGCGGTGCCGCGGATTTCGTCGCCGCGAATTTCATCGAGCGTAAGACCGGTGCGCTCATCACCACCGCCAAACCCGACGCCGCGCCCCTGACCGAAACGGTGAAACAAAAGGACGACAACGTCACGGCGGTGCGGCTATACAATCTACTCGCGGCCTACACCGGGAGTGCACGCTATCGCGAGATCGCCGAGGCGGGCATGGGTTATCTGACTTCGGCCGCCGTGCTCGACGGATATTTTTTCCTCCCCGACGTGCTACTGGCGGAAGCGGAGCTAACGACGGAACCGGTGCACGTCACCGTCGTCGGACCAAAAGACGATGCCGCCGCGCAGGCACTGTACCGCGCCGCGCTCGCCTATCCGTCGGCGCACAAGCGCGCCGAATGGTGGGATCGGCGCGAGGGCGAGCTACCGAATCACGACGTCGAGTACCCGCGATATCCGCGCGCCGCCGCCTTCGCGTGCACCCGCACCTTCTGCTCGGCGCCCGTTACCGATCCGAAACGCGTCGCGGCGCAGCTCGACCATTTGACGAGTGAGTTGCCGCAAGACGAGGGAGTAACGGGAACGCGAAAGCGCGCGCTGTAGCGCGCGTTTGCAGATCAACGAAACCAACACATTGAGGGGCTGCGCAGCGTCCCGCGCGGCGATCAAAACTTGAGGCGCCCGATCAGCATGTCCCGATACATGAGAAAGTCACAAGCAAGGCTATAGAACGGATATTCAAACGTCGCGGGCTTGTTCTTCTCGACAGCGAAGTGCCCGACCCAAGCGAAGCTGTAACCCGCGAGCGGCAGCGCCAGTAGGAGAAGATAGTTACCTCCGATCGCAGCGGCGAGTACCAGCCCGATAACCAAGCTCGTACCGACAAAGTGCAATCGCCGATTGGTTCTCGATGCGTGCTGGCTTAAATAAAACGGATAGAACTCTGCGACGCTGCCGTACGTACCTGGAACGGTGTGGCGAGCTTTCTTGGCTTGTTCCATCTTCTGCTCCTTCGGTGCGCGACTCGTTCTTAAGGAAGTTCTGCAAAATTCGATGCAGGGTGCGTTCGACGCACCGTTTCATCGATCGGTGCGCACGGCGCACCCTACATTTTTGAATTAAGAGTATACGCCTGGCGCCGCAAATCGTGTTTCGCGAGACTCACCGTGTCTGGAACGATTAAACGGACAGGATGCGGGCCGGTCCCGCCGCTCAACTGCTTTCCCCGGAATCCAACCCGTGCCGCACCATCATGCGATGCAGTGTCTTCGGCGCTATGCCCAAAAGACGGGCGGCTTTGTGCTTATTCCCCGCGAAACACCTCAAGGCTTCGCCAATGATAGCCGCCTCCGTGGTGGCCAGATACTCTTCGATCGTTTTTTCCCCCGACACAATCGGCTCCGGTACGCCGTCTTTCACCACGCGAAACCGTTCGCGCATCAATGCCGCCATCTCGCTGCGTAGTTCTCGGTTTTGTTTCTCCGCAGCGGCGAGCTGCTTGCGCACGGAACCGAGCTCGTCCCACGCCATTGCCAGGCGCCGTTGGTAGTCGTGCAATTCTTCCTTCGCATGCGTCAACTGCGAGCGCAGCAACAACAGATTGTCGGTGAAGCGCTCGGCGAGTTTGTCGAACAGCGTCTCGATCACCCGGAAATCGAGCGGCGTATAAATGTGATCGCTGAAACGTTCGCCGAGCAACATCCAATGCGCGGACGTCGCGTTATGCGAATTGAACGGCACGATCGCGCCCACTCGGTGTTGTTTCATGAGGGCATGAAGCTCGGGTGATCTGTCGGCGATCTCGTTGCCGACGACGATTCGATCCACGCGCTGCAGCGCCGCGCGCGGAAATTCCGACAGCGCCATCTGCGCGGAGAGCGAAGATGCTTGCCCATCAACGAGCGACACCAACGGTCGCGGCCCGCCGATGAGAGCGACCTGGCAGTGGAGCGTCTTGGCGAGGTGCTCCAATATTTCCTTCACCGACGGCAGATCCGCGATTTCGGCGACCGTCGCTTGTATGCGCGCATAGAACGCGGTTTTGCGCTTTCTGACCTTCGACCAAGGGATGAAGAACTCTATGTCGAACAGGCGATATTGATGAGTGGCGTAAGTGGTCACTATCAGAACGAAGGTCAACGCGATTGGGACAGAAACGGTCGAAGATATTTTTGCCAGCCCGAAGTGGTTCGCGACGATGAGATAAACGTGCAACAGTACAAACGGGAACAACCCGAGCAGCCACAGACGATTGCGAACCCGGTTAATGACCGAGGGACGGGAATTGCGAGCACCATAAATTAGATAAACTAGACCGGCCAGCACGTAGAGCAGCAGGTAAACCTCGAACAGAACGTACAGCGGCCCCGGCACGCGGAGAATGCTGTAGTTCTGAAAGAGCTGGAAGCCAGCGACCAACTGGTTTGTGCCGAGTAGCAGACATTCAAGTATCAGTACGGGCAGATATATCAACGGCACAATACGCCCTATTCGATCCCAATTATCGATGCTAACGCGCAACGACACATGCACCATCACCGCTGTGTAGAGAATGACGCTTGCGAAGTAGATGTAGCCGTACACCTCCATCGTGCGATCGAGCCCGTGACCGGCAAAATGGGTAAGCCCTAAAACCTCGACAATGTTGTAAACGCTCAACAGGACGAGAAACAGTATGAAGAGCCGGGTAGTCGCATTCCGTCGGGGTGAACGTACGGCGTACGTTAGAAGTACAAACTTAAACAGGAGGGCGATAAACGCCGGAAGGGCCGCCAGGGAAGCCACGCGAATTATCTCGTCCAGCCGTATAGGGGTTTAGCTAACAAGGGCCTCGCTCCCCGATGAATTATCACACTATACAGATTAACCAGCCATTCGGCATTTTCTAGGCCGCTTTCGCGAAATTCCCCGCTGACCAGTCGAACTGCCGTGAACGGCTCGTCGACAAAACCAAAGGAAAGTGCTGACACGGCTGCGGATCGCAAAGCATAAATCGATAATAACTTTCTCCGGTAGCAGGGTCTGACGGATACTTTCTGGCGAATAGCGAATGCGCCTCTACTAGATCTAGGCTAAGAAAGTGGCCGACGACGTGCGTGTAGGCATAGTAAGTAGGGTCGCTGATTTTCGAAAAACATAAGGTCGACTCGTAGAAATCGGCATGCGCCGACACACACGAGGCCACTAGCGTATGTACACCTGCATAGTAAAAGCTGTACTGGAACATATAGCTGATTAAAAAGAAGACAAGCTTCCGGTGCAAGACATTCGATCGATCCATTGCAAACGCGGAAACCTCGGCTAAGGCGCCTCCCTTGGCGCGCAGCTTTTGCAGCGCGGCCGGCTGGGCGGCATCGGACGGCAGGCCGGTGGCCGAATCGATGATGATGCTCATGGTGCCGACGAGCCGCTCGTTCTCCAATACCACAAACACGTGGCGCGCCGGCGTATGCAGGAATTTGTTTGCGCGCAGCCGACCCTCGTCGTTTTCCCAAAAGCCGGCCGCGACATAGTTGCCGAACACCAGCCGGTTCGCGGCATCGATTTCCGTAGGATCGTTCGTCAGGCGGACAACAATATTAGGGTTGGCAAGGACCGGAACGCGAAGCCGCGACATAGCAACTCTCCCGACTAGTTAAGCCAGGAATGTCACGGATCATTCTTGGCCGATGGTTAAGCGGCCGTTCGATGGCGTCCCGGAATCAAGACGCTCAAGCGACGGCCCCCGGGGGTGGTACGCACTCTTTCTATCAATGATGGCAAAGTTGTCATGCGCGCGAAAGTGGGAATCCAGACTTTAGAATTTCCCGTCGGATCCCCGCCTTCGCGGGTCTGGCGATCGCGAATCATCAACCCTTCCCAATCATTCGCCTTTCTAGGGAACCTCTGATTAATTCCGCGTCGGAGAGGGGTTAGGGACGCTCTGAATAAGTCCCCAAAACTATTTCTCACCGCAAAGACGCAGAGGACGCAAAGGGTTTTCTCGATAAAAATCTCATGTTTTTCTT
>JBGPCS010000180.1:0-5874 GCA_041481875.1 Sulfurifustaceae bacterium | reverse complement strand
GCTTCCCCGGCCGCGTGTTCCGGATGGAAATGCGTCGTTGTCAGGAAGAGCTTCTGATTGCCTGGCGCGAGTTTGGCCGCCACTCGCGCGATCGTAGCGCCATTGCGCGGTCCAAGGCCCGTATCCACGACCAGCGTCGCCCGGCTACCGGCGACGATTCGCAGTCGTTGCGTTGCCGCGGCGTTTCGCGCCCCGGACGCAGGAACCGCCACCGTCTGGCTTCGCGAACGGGGCGTAGCGGATCCAAAAGCGCTGCTTGAACTGGCCGGAGGTGCTCCGTTGATCGCGCTGTCGCTCGAAAAATCGTCCGAGCGGGAGCAGCGCTTACAGCTTGCGAACGACATTGAGACGCTGCGTCGCGGCGCCGACGACCCGCTGCGCTGCGCGACTCGCTGGAAGGGCTACGGCGTCGAACGGGCGTTGTCTTGGTTTCAGAGCCATATCGCCGCGACCATCCAACGGCAGATGATCGAGCAGAAAATTGACCCGCAACTTAGAGACTTATTTCACTATTTCGACGTCCTTTCTGAGGCTAAATCCCTGGTTCAGGGCCCGCTGGATGAGGTGTTGTTACTCGAAGATCTGCTGATTCGTTGGGTCCGCGTATTTCGATCCGCTGGTCTAAACTAGGACGGTATGTCCGACATTCCGAACATCCCCATCTCGCCCAGATCGATTCGCGCGGTGCCCCCGCCCCGGCCTGGAGTGCTGTCGCTGACCATCAAGGACAAGAACGCCCTTTATGCGGCGTACATGCCGTTCGTGAAGGGCGGCGGCATATTCATTCCCAGCACCCGGCCATACAAGTTAGGCGAAGAAGTATTTATGTTGTTGAGCCTCATGGAAAGTAAGGAAAAAATTCCCGTCGCGGGTCACGTCGTGTGGATCACCCCGAAGGGCGCACAAGGTAGCCGTACCGCGGGTATCGGCGTGCAGTTCAGCGAGAAGGATTCCGGTCTCGCGCGCAACAAGATCGAAACCGTGCTCGGCGGCGCATTGAACTCCGAGCGCCCGACCCACACAATGTGAGTCGTGCCGCTACTCGTCGATTCGCACTGCCATCTCAACTTCGATTCCCTAGCTTCCGATCTCCCGGCAATCCTGGATCGCGCGCGGGCAAGCGGCGTCGGTCATCTGTTATGTGTCTCCGTGACGATGGAGACGTTTCCGCAAATTCGCGACCTGGCGCACGCCCATCGGCAGATTTACGCCTCGGTCGGCGTCCATCCGAACGAGCGTGACGGCGCCGATCCGCCGGTCGAGGAGCTGGTGGCGTCGGCGGCGGACGCGCGCGTCGTCGCGATCGGCGAAACCGGTCTCGACTATTACCGCACTCAAGGTTCCGTCGACTGGCAACAGGCGCGCTTCCGGCGCCACATACAGGCGGCGCGGACGAGCGGCAAGCCGTTGATCATTCACACACGCGAGGCGGCGCCCGATACGCTCCGGATCATGGCCGAAGAGGGCGCCGCGGACATCGGCGGCGTGATGCACTGTTTCACCGAGAGTTGGGAAGTCGCGCGGGCGGCGCTCGATATGAATTTTTACATTTCTTTCTCGGGGATCGTCACGTTTCGCAACGCCGAGCGGCTGCGCGAGGTCGCACTGCAGGTGCCTGCCGATCGACTGCTGGTAGAAACCGACGCGCCGTACCTCGCTCCGGTTCCGTATCGTGGCAAAACCAACGAACCGGCCTATGTGCGCCACGTGGCCGAATGCCTTGCTACGCTTCGCCGCGAATCATTCGACACGATCGCGGAGCAGACGACGCGTAACTTTTTTAGTTTGTTTCCGACTCAACCAAGGGCAGCCACAGATGCACACAGATAGCTAAATAGTTTCTATGTTCATTATCCGTGTTTATCTGTGTTCATCTGTGGTTGCATGTCTTTAGCGTTTCGCGAAGCGTTCGCGCAGCTTCATTTTCCAGAATTTTCCGGTCGACGTGCGCGGGAGCGCGTCCATGAATTCCACGCGATCGGGCAATTGCCACTTCGCGAACTTTTGCGCCAGGTGAGTCCGCAAGTCGTCGGCGTTCGCCTGCTTGCCGTCTTTTAGCACGACGCAGGCGAGCGGACGTTCGCTCCACTTGTCATCGGGAACGGCGATGACCGCCGCCTCGGCGATCGCCGGGTGCGTCATGAGTTGATTCTCCATGTCGACCGAGCTGATCCATTCGCCGCCCGATTTGATCAAGTCCTTCGTCCGATCGACGATGCGCAGGTACCCGTGCGCATCCATACTCGCGACGTCGCCGGTGCGCAGCCAACCGTCCGCGGTAAACTTTTCCGGATCGGGCGCGGTCTCGTGGTAGCTCGCCGTCACGTACGGCCCGCGTACTTGAATTTCGCCCGCGCTCTTGCCATCCCACGGTTGTTCGCGGCCCTCATCGTTGACCAGACGCGTATCGACAAACGGCGCGGGAACGCCGGCCAGCGCGTAGCGCGCGAAGCGCTCGTCGTCGTTCAATTCTTGCAATTCCGGTTTTAGATACGACGTCGTCGCGAGCGGACTCGTCTCCGTCATCCCCCAGCCTTGCACGATATGCGCCCCGTGCCGTGCGTAGGCGCGGATCAGGGATTCCGGCACCGGTGCGCCGCCCACCAACATGCGCATGCCCGGTGGCAATCGATAGCGCTCGGGCTGCGTGTCGAGCAACTGCAACATCGACAGCCAAATGGTCGGTACACCGAGCACGTAGGTGGGGCGTTCCATCGTGAACAGATCGAGCAGATCACCCGGGTGCAAATGCGGCCCGGGAAATATCGGCTTCACGCCGATCATCGCGCACCCATACGGCACACCCCAGCAGTTGGCATGGAACATGGGCGTCACCGGCAGCACGGCATCCTTGGCCGACAGGCCCCAATTGTCCGGTTGATTCGCGATCAGCGTATGCAGCACCGTTGAGCGATGCGAGTAGACGACGCCCTTCGGCCGGCCGGTTGTGCCGGAGGTGTAACACATCGAAACCGCGTCGTTCTCGTCGTGCGGGACGTAGGCGAACGCGGTCGGTGCGGCCTCCAGGAAACGTTCATAGTCGAGGAACGGAGCTTGTACCGGCTGGCCGGTCAACGGCACAACGATGATTTTCTCGAACGGCGCTTGCGCGCGGAACTGTTCGAGCAGCGGCAGCAGGACGTCATCGACGATGAGAAAACGGTCCTTCGCGTGATTCGCGATCCACGCAATCTCTTCCGGCGCGAGACGCAGATTCAACGTGTGCATCACGCCGCCGGCCGCCGGGATGCCGAAATAGCATTCGAAATGCGCGTAATGATTCCAGCACAGCGTTGCGACGCGGTCACCCTTCTTCAGGCCCGACGCCAGCAGCGCCGACGCCAGTTGGCGTGCGCGGCGATAGAAATCGGCGAAGCGATGGCGCTTGAGCGATTTGTCGGGAAGACGCGTAACGATTTCGGACTCGGGGTAAAGTTTGCCGGCACGCTCCAGCAGATGATTGATCGACAGCGGTACGCGCTGCATCGTGGATTCGATCATGTCTGTCCTCCTCGGTTACGTCAGAATTATTATCGGATAGGATCATTCTGCCGCGTACGCCAGCGCCGCGTCGAGTTGCTCGAAGGCATTGTAGAAATGCGGCGAGAACCGCACCCCTCCGCCCCGCGGCGCGCAAATGACTTTGTGCTCGCGTAGCCGCGCATGCAGCTCGGGCGCCGAGCGTTCGCGATGGCGAAACGTAACGATGCCGGCGTACCGACCGGGCGCGGTGGAACTCAGCAGTTCCAGCGCGTGTCGCTGCGCAATCCCGTCGAACAAACGTTCGGCGCCCGCCAACACGCGTCGCTCGATTTCGAACACGCCGATCTCCAGCAACAACGACAAGCTCGCGTGGAGCGCGTGGATACCGAGCATGTTGGAACTGCCGCATTCGAAGCGTCGCGCGCCGGCGGCGATCGTCCAATCGCTGCGATCGTAGTTGCCGGCGTCCTCGACCATATGCCAGCCGTATTGGCGCAACGTCAAACGATCGCGCCACTCGGGGCGGCAGTAGAAAATCGCGATGCCTTCGGGCCCGAGCAGCCATTTATGGGCGTCGGCCATCAGGAAGTCGATGTTCATCGCTTGCACATCGTGAGGAAAAACACCGAGGCCCTGAATGGCGTCGACACAAAAAGCGATACCTCGCTTGCGGCAGAGATCGCCTAATTTCCCCAAGTTCAGGCGCAAGCCGCTTGCATATTGCACCGAGCTGCTCGAGAGCAAGCGCGTGCGCGCATTCGTCGCTGCGATCAGCGTCTGCTCGGGATCGGCGCACTTCGCCAAGGTGACCGTGCGTACGTCGACGCCGAACGCGCGCAGTGACTCCCAGACGATGCGATTCGACGGAAACTCCGCGTCGCCGATGACGACGTTGTCGCCGGCAGTCCAGGGAAAACCGTGCGCAACGACGGACAGCGCCTCGGAGGTATTTTTTTGAAAGGCGATATCGTCGGTCGATGCGGCGTTGAGCAAGCGCGCGCACTGCGCGCGCAGCGCCTTCTCGGTTTGCTGCCAAGCGCCGTAGGATGCCGCGCCCCGGTGCAAGTTTTCTTCGGCAAACCGCTGTACCGCTTCCGCCGTGCGCCGCGGCCACGGAGCCACCGCTGCGTGATTCAAGTAGATAAGACCCGGTTCAAGCGGAAACTCCCGCGCCAGAAGTGTTTCGATGTTCATTTGCCGTCCAACGGGTGCAAGCCTCAATTGTACTGCCGTCCGGCTGTTATCGGCGCGTGGATCATAGCGCGGCGCGCAGGGGTGGCGCGTCGTTGGGATTGCGGTCGGCGCGATTTTATCTTACGTTCGCGCCATGGATGCGCCTTCGCTTTTCTTTACCGACCCCTCGGTCGATCGATATAGCGAGATTCGCGCGGACGGCAACGCCTTGCGCAACATGCAGGCATCGGAGCAGGCGCGCTATCTACTGGTGCGGCGCGGCAGAGTGAAGGCGGAGCCGGGCAACCCGACGCGCATTGCCTGGCTCAGGGCGCAAGATCTCGAGGCGCTCGAAGTCGATCGTTCGACCGCTGCGTTTCTTGGGACGTTGGAGGGCCAACCGCGCTTCGCCATCATCCCGACCGAAGTTCCGCCGACCGCCGACGATCGGTTTCAAAGCGTGTCGGACGACGATGACTTCGTCGGTCTGCGTCGGGCGGCGATGACGATGGCGCCGGCCGAGGCGCAGATGGCGGCACACGCGGCGCATCTGTCGAGCTGGATCAACCGCAACCGTTACTGCGGCTCATGCGCGGCACCGATGTCCGTGCTCGAGGGCGGTCACAAGTTGTTGTGCACCAGCCCGCAATGCGGGCGCGAGGAATTTCCACGCACCGATCCCGTCGTGATCACGCTGGTGATCCGCGGCGAGCGCTGTTTGCTGGCGCGCCAGCCGCGGTTTCCACCGCGATTTTATTCCGCGCTCGCGGGCTTCGTCGAACCGGGAGAAACGCTCGAGGCGGCGGTGCGCCGCGAAGTGCGGGAAGAGGCGGGCATCGACGTCGGCCAAGCGACGTACGTCGGATCGCAGCCTTGGCCGTTTCCGACGTCGCTCATGATCGGCTATCTCGCCGAAGCTACCAGCGAAATCATCAAGCTCGATAATCGCGAACTGGAAGACGGGCGTTGGTTCGCGCGGTCTGAGATCGCAAGACTGATTTCGGCTTCGCCCGATTCGCAAGGTCCGGTGCTGCTGCCGCCGAAGGGAGTGATGGCGCGACGGCTGATCGATGAGTGGATAGCGGTAAACGCGTGACGGCGAATATCACCGGTGTGGCCGTGCGTCGTCATGTGTGCAAGCGAGTTCCGTCAGCTCAGCTCCAACGGCGCTTCGTCGAAATTTCCGATCCAAAAAACCCGCGACGTAGTCGCGGGTTT
>JBGPCS010000179.1:0-5882 GCA_041481875.1 Sulfurifustaceae bacterium | reverse complement strand
TCCCTCACCCCATCCCTCAGGATCGCTCCCGACGTCCTGTCTCCCGCGATCTTAGTGCATCCTGCACGTCACCGGAGGGAGAGGGGGGAGTCGATCCGCTGATGCGGGCCTGAATGATTTGGAGAGGGAAAGTCGGTTCGCTTATCCGGATCTCGGAAGAATTGCGCTGGACGATGGACGCCCACGTTTGCATACGCCCCCGCGATAGACTAAAAATTAAGCGAGAAACACGCAAATCCAACCCACCCCCAGCGGCCGTTTGAACTCATGGATATCGCCGAGCTACTCGCGTTCGCTTTCAAGCAAAACGCATCCGACTTGCACTTGTCGTCCGGTCTACCGCCCATGATTCGCGTGGACGGCGACGTCAAGCGCATCAACGTCGATCCGCTGGACGATCGCACCGTCCATAACATGATCTACGACATCATGTCGGACAAACAGCAGAAGGACTTCGAGGAATTTCTCGAAACCGACTTCTCGTTCGATCTGCCGAACATCGCGCGCTTTCGCGTGAACGCGTTCAATCAGCAGCGCGGCCCGGGTGCGGTGTTCCGTACCATTCCCTCGAAGGTGCTCACGCTCGAGCAGCTCAATGCACCGGACATCTTCAAGAAGATCTGCGACCAGCCGCGCGGCATCGTGCTCGTGACCGGTCCGACCGGCTCGGGTAAGTCGACGACCTTGGCGGCGATGGTGAACCACCTCAACGAAACTCGGCACGAGCATATTCTCACCATCGAAGACCCGATCGAGTTCGTGCACACCAGCAAGAACTGTCTCGTCAACCAACGCGAAGTCGGGCGCGACACGCTCGGTTTCAACAATGCGCTGCGCGCGGCGTTGCGCGAAGATCCGGACATTATCTTGGTCGGCGAAATGCGCGATCTCGAGACGATCCGGCTGGCGCTGACGGGCGCGGAGACCGGACATTTGGTGTTCGGTACGTTGCACACGTCATCGGCGGCGAAGACGATCGATCGCATCATCGACGTGTTCCCGGCGGCGGAGAAAGATATGGTGCGCGCGATGTTGTCGGAGTCGCTGCGCGCGGTCATCTCGCAAGCGCTCCTGAAGAAGATCGGCGGTGGGCGCGTCGCTTCGCACGAGATCATGATCGGCACGCCGGCGATCCGCAACCTGATCCGCGAGAACAAAGTCGCGCAGATGTATTCGGCGATCCAGACCGGACAGAACACCGGCATGCAGACCATCGACCAGTGCCTGCAAGACCTCGTGCGCTCGCGCCAAGTGCATCCCGACGAGGCGCGCGCCTACGCCAATAACAAGGACCTCTTTAACGCGGCCAACATGGTGGCGGCGAAGGCGGCGGCGGCGAAGACGTGAACTTCAGCGATCTCCTGAAGTTGATGAAGCACCGGAGGGCTTCCGACCTATTTATCACGGCCGGGGTGCCACCGTCGGTGAAGGTCGACGGCAAGATCGTGCCGGTGACGAAGCAGGCGCTCACGCCGGAGCAGTCGCGCGCGTTCGCTTACGGCATCATGAACGAAGAGCAGCGTCGCACCTTCGAGGCTAGCAACGAGTGCAATTTTGCGATCGCGCCGCAGGAGATCGGCCGGTTTCGCGTGAACGTGTTTTTCCAGCAGCAGCGTGTCGGGATGGTGCTGCGCACGATCAACACCGACATTCCCCGCTTTGACGATTTAAATCTTCCAAAGGTACTCGCCGAAGTCGCGCTGACCAAACGCGGTCTCGTTCTGTTTGTCGGCGGCACCGGTTCGGGTAAGTCAACATCGCTCGCGGCGATGGTCGGCTATCGCAATGAGTACAGCTACGGGCATATTCTGACGATCGAGGACCCGATCGAGTACGTGCACAGTCACAAGAACTGCATTGTCAATCAGCGCGAAGTCGGCGTGGATACCGATTCTTATGAAATCGCGCTCAAGAACGCCATGCGCCAGGCGCCCGATGTCATTCTCATCGGCGAAGTGCGCGCGCGCGAGACGATGGATCTCGCCGTGCAGTTCGCGGAGACCGGCCACTTGTGCTTAACGACGTTGCACGCCAACAACGCGAACCAGGCGCTCGATCGCATCATCAACTTCTTCCCGGAAGAAAAGCGCAACCAGTTGTTGATGGATCTGGCTCTCAACTTGAAGGCGATTATTTCGCAGCGGCTGATACCGATGAAAACCGGCAAAGGTCGGGTGCCCGCGGTAGAGGTCCTCATCAACACGCCGCTCATTTCCGATTTGATCATGGAGGGCAACATCCCCGGTCTTAAGGATCTCATGGCAAAATCGGCCGAGGCGGGAATGCAGACGTTCGACCAGTCGCTATTCAATCTGCACGAGGCCGATCTCATCTCTTATGACGACGCACTGCGGAACGCCGACTCGATCAACGACGTGCGCCTGCGCGTCAAGCTCGAGGGCAAGGACTCGAAGGGCCGCGAGCTCGGAGACACCTTGCGGAATTTGACGGTAAAGTAACCGCGTGACGAAGCGGGTCGTCCGGCCCGTGCCCTAGCATTGGTGCACGCGAACAAGCCCACCTGCATTCAGGCGGGCTTGTCTCCCGGCCCGGTATTTAAATCAAAAGGTAAATCGCGGTTAAGAAAGCGCCGCCGAAGAGCAGCATTGCGAGAACTAAGTAGTTGAACTTCCGTTTCTCCTGCAGAAAGCCTCTGGTCGCCGTCGCCATAGCCGCACCCTCCGATGGTTGCCTTAAAATGAATATAGAAGAGAATCGGCGGATGAGCCAGGGCGAGCCGGAGTTTTCGTCGATGCACTTAACGTGCATCGATGCCGGCGAGCGCCTGCACACGGAAGTGCGGGCCGCGGGGTTAATCGAAGTGCGACACGCCGCGCCATGGATGGCATGCGCCGCGTGCTAGGGTCCGGCAAGTCCCTTATCAGCTTCGTAAACGAGGCGTCCACCGACGACGGTATGCGTAACTCGCCCCTGTAGTTCGCGGCCGAGAAACGGCGTGTTATGTCCGCGCGACTGTAAGCGCGCCGTCGTCAATTGCCAGCGTTCCTTCGGATCGAACACGCAAACATCCGCAGTCGCACCGACGCTCAGTTGGCCCGACTCAAGGCCCAGAATATCGGCGGGATTGCGCGTGAGCAGCGCGAGCGCCTCCACCGGCGTCAGCAAGCGTTCCTGCACGAGCTTGAGCGTCAAGGGCAGCAGCGTCTCTAGCCCGGAAATACCCGGCTCCGATTCGCTGAATGGCGCGAGCTTCGCATCGGGCTCGTGCGGCTGATGGTCCGAGCAGACGACGCTGATGACGCCTTGCTTTAGCGCGCGGCGAAGCTGATCGCGGTCCCGTCGGCTGCGCAGCGGTGGTTGTACGTGACACTGTGTATCGAAGTCGCCGATATCGTGTTCGGTCAAATGCAGATGATGGGCCGTCACGTCGGCGCTAACCGGAAGTCCGCGGCGCTGCGCCTCCGCGATCATTTGCACCGCGCGCGCGCTCGAGAGGCCGCAGAAGTGCGCACGCACGCGCGTTTGATCGATGAGCGCGAGATCGCGCGCGACGGCGACCGTTTCGGCGGCCTCGGGTATACCGGGGAGCCCGAGTCGAGTGCTGACCTCACCTTCGTGGCAACAGCCGTCCGCCTTGAGCCACGGGTCTTCGGAGTGGAGAAACACCGTAAGGTCGAAACTTGCGGCGTATTCCATCGCACGGCGCAAGACGAGCGTGTCGGTAATGGGGGCGCTGGCGTTGGTGAATGCGACGCAACCCGCGTCATCGAGCGCCTCCATGTTGCTCAGCTTCTTGCCTTCTAAGTTCTGCGTCAGTGCTCCGAGCGGATGAATGAAGGCGTAGCCGAGGCGCCACGCGCTCGACTGAATCATTTGTGCCATCGCCGGCGTGTCGATCACCGGGCGGGTGTCGGGAGGGCAGCAGAGCGTCGTGATGCCACCGGCGACGGCGGCCTTCAGCTCGCTTTCGATCGTCGCTTTGTGTTCGAGCCCCGGCTCGCGCAGGCGCGCGCGCAGATCGATGAGTCCGGGGCAGACGATCTTATCCGTCGCGTCGATGCTGCGCCGAGGCTTGAACCCGCTCGGTGCCCGCCCGACGCCGACGACGAAACCTTCGCCGTCGATATAGAGGTCGCGCTTGCCGTTGACGCGATTCGCCGGATCGATCAGGTGGCCGCCTTTGATCGCGAGGCTCACGGGCGCGCCGGCGCGCGCCGCGCGCGGCCCTCCGCCGGCGTGCCGCCGAGAATGAGCGCCATGATCGCCATGCGTACCGCGATGCCGTTCGTGACCTGCGGGAGAATCACCGACTGCGGCCCGTCGGCGACGGCCGAGTCAATCTCGAGCCCGCGGTTCATGGGCCCCGGATGCAGCACGATCGCATCTTTCTTGGCATACGCCAGCTTCTCGGTGGTCAAGCCGTAGAGATTGAAATATTCCTGCTCGCTCGGGATGAGCGCGCCGGTCATGCGCTCGAGCTGTAGCCGCAACATCATGATGACGTCGACGTTATCGAGACCTTCGCGCATGTCCGTGCACGGAACCACGCCGAGACGTTCCACCACGCTTGGCATGAGCGTGCGCGGCGCGACCACGCGAATTTCGGCGACTCCGAGCGTCTTGAGCGCTTGAATCAGCGAGCGCGCGACGCGCGAATGCCGAATATCGCCGACAACGGCGACCTTGAGTTTCTCGAACGCGCCCTTGTGCTCGCGGATCGTAAAGACGTCGAGCATTGCCTGCGTCGGGTGCGCGTGCCAGCCGTCGCCGGCGTTAATGATATGCACGTGCGGCGGTACATGCGCCGCGATCATGTGCGCGGCGCCGCTCTTGTTGTGGCGCACCACGAAAAGATCCGTGTGCATCGCCTCGAGATTACGCACGGTGTCGAGCAGAGTTTCACCCTTGCTGATACTGGACGCGGCGATATTGAGATTGATGACGTCGGCGGAGAGGCGCTTCGCGGCGATTTCGAACGTGGTGCGCGTGCGGGTGCTCGACTCGTAGAACAGATTGACGACGGTCTTACCGCGGGCGAGCGGTACCTTCTTGATCTCGCGTTGCCCGACGGAGATGAAGGATTTAGCGATGTCGAGAATTTCTAAAATAGCGCGGCGGGGAAGGCCTTCGATGGTTAAGAAATGTTTTAAACGTCCGTTGTTGTCGTACTGTAAATCCTGCGTCACCCGCTGCCCTCCTGAATCTCAAGTGCCAACCGATCGGGCCCGCCGACGAGCTTAACATGCTGGCGCTTCATCAATTGCATGTGTTCGCCCGCGACCTGCGCCTCGATCGGCAGCTCGCGCCCCTCGCGCACGATGAGCACGGCCAGCGTCACCGACGCCGGCCGCCCGTAGTCGAAGATCTCGTTGAGCGCGGCACGCACGGTTCGCCCGGTGTGCAGCACGTCGTCCACCAAGATGATATGACGATCCGCCACGCTGACCGGCAAGCTCGACGCTTTCACCTGCGGGTTCATGCCGATGCGGGTGAAGTCATCGCGGTAGAACGAGATGTCGAGAGTGCCGAGCGGCTCGGTAAGCGCGATCTCTTTATGCAGCAAGCTCGCGATCCACGCGCCGCCGGTGTGAATGCCGACCATGACCGGTCGCCGCTTCAGATGCGCGCGCAACGGTTGCGCCATCCGTTTGATCGCCGCGTCGATGTCGAAGGGTGCGCTCACGTTGTGCGTTCGTTCAAGAAGGCCTGGAGGATGGTCTGCGCCGCACGTTTGTCGATTTGGTGCTTGTGGCGCTTAAGCGGAACCCCCTCGTCCAGCAGCGCGTCGGTCGCGGCGCGCGAGGATAGACGCTCGTCCACCATATGCACCGGTAGATTGTAGCGGCCTTGCAAGCCTTCGCTAAAGGTCCGCGCCGCGCGGCTGATGTCGTTCTCGCTGCCGTCCATGTTGAGCGGGAGCC
>JBGPCS010000178.1:0-5901 GCA_041481875.1 Sulfurifustaceae bacterium | reverse complement strand
TAGTTCGACGCACCGATCGCTCGAACTTTTCCCTGCTCGACCAGCAGCGCATAAGCCTCGAGCCGTTCTTCGATCGGCGCCACCAGGTCATCGGTATGCGACTGGTAGAGATCGATGTAGTCCGTCTGCAGACGGCGCAGCGAGTCCTCTACCGCTCGCAGGATGTACGCCTTAGCCAATCCCTTCTTGTCCGGGCCCATCTCCATGCCGACTTTACTGGCAATGATGACTTGTTTGCGCTTACCGCTGCGCGCCAGCCATTTTCCGATCACCGTTTCGGATTCACCGCCGCTGTGGCCGGGAACGAATCGAGAGTACACGTCGGCAGTGTCGATACAATCGAAGCCGGCCGCGATGAAGGCGTCAAGCAGCTGAAACGACCTCGCCTCATCGGCGGTCCAGCCGAACACATTCCCGCCAAAGACCAACGGCGCGATTTCCAATCCGGAATTTCCCAGTTTGCGTTTTTTCATCTTCGGCTCCTTACCGATCGCGACATTGCGGACGGTGCATGCTAAATCTTCTTCCGCCGCGCGTTGTGGTTCATGCACTCACGGCTTATTTTTCCAACAGTTTGGCGAGCGCCTCGACCCCGGCTTTGGCGACTACACCGTCTTGCTGCGAAGTCACTCCGCTCACGCCGATCGCCCCGATCATCTTGCCGTCGGCGGTCAACGGCAAGCCGCCTTCGAGCGGGATGACGGGCAGGCCGAGCACCATGTGTCTGCCGCTGGCGATGGCGTCTTCGAACACTTTCGACGGCCGCTTGAACGCGATCGCGGTTCGGGCTTTGCGCGTCGCGACCTGGACGCTCGCGTATTGGGTATCGTCCATGCGCTGCAGGTAAATCAGATGACCGCCGTCATCCACCAGCGCGACCACGACGTTCCAGTTGTTTTTCCGCGCTTCGGTTTCCGCCGCCGCCGCGATTTGCTTTGCCGTGTCCAAGTTCAATGCCTTCTTTACGCTCAGGTGTTCCATACGTTTCCATTCTCCGTGTTCGATATGTTGAATGACGTCCAGCACGCTAACCTCGGCGTTCCCGAGCGTCAAGCGGCCGACAATGCAATGCCGGGACCCGTTTCAGCGCGATACCGGCGTCCGTCGCCGCAACATCAGGTAAACGTAAAGCGTGCTGAGCGACGCGAGCAAATGTTTGATCGGATGTCCGCTCACGGCATCGGCAGTCAATGCGTATAACTCGCGATCGTAAATCTCTGCGACCTTGGCCGCCAGATAAAATCCGAGGCCGTAGATCAGATATCGGCGATGGGTGTAGCGCGGCGGAAATAACCACAGCACGAGCGGAATGGCGAGCAGCGGCGCGAGCTGCACCCACGCGTAAAAGCGCAAATCATCCGCGTAGTACCACCACCCAACGCTGGCCGCGCCGAGAGCGAGCGCAGGGACGAGCAGATAGCGCTCGAGCGAGGCGTCGACGTGCTCGGCCAGCAGCGCCACGAATAGCGCCATGAAGGCGAGCGTCATCGGCAGCCGGTCCCAAACCAGCGTCGCGTTGATCGGCCGCGCGTGGTAGTAGCCGGAACCCAAAGACACGAGCGAGACGCCGGCGAAGAAAATTGCCCACGCGTTCGAGGCGCCGCTGGCGCGCGGCCCCACGCAAAGCACAACGCCGAAAATTCCAAATACAAGAAAGGGAACGTTCGATATGACGTTGACGAAGTTGGGAACGCCGACGAGTGTCCGATTGTCGGCCAAGTCGTGGTAGCGCAGATCTTGCGCTATCGGATTGAGCGAGACGGCAGCGAGGAGCGCGAGCAGGAAAATCAACGCGAGGATCGCCTCGCGCCAATGTTGCCTCAATACGTTCCTGCTAATCGTGGGCAACTCGATGGTCCGTTTCGTCTGTGTATTTTTCATCGGAAATCTGCACCGCCAGGGTGGAAGAGATTAGCAGCACCGGGTGCCCCGGCCAAAGTGATTTTCCCACCGATGGGCGAGCGTCCGCGCTTGGCGCGCTGTTTCTTGACGCGTCGCATGCAGCGTTAGTCGTCGCGTCCGAACGTTTTTGTCAATACGTCGAATTCAAGGTCTGCTCGTAACGGGATCCCGAACCGATCGTTTCCGTAGGGGAACGGGCGGCGCTCGCCGGTTCGGCGATATCCGCGCCGCACATACCAGGCGATCAACTCGGCGCGTATCGATATCACCAGCATCTGTATCGTCGGACAACCGAGCTCGGTGCGCACGAATCGCTCGGCTTCGGCGATGAAACGTTTTCCTAAACCTTGCGCCTGCAAATCGGGTTTGACCACGAACATTCCAAAATGGCAAGTCTCGGCATCTACTTTTTCGAGATGCACCGAGCCGATCAGCTCGATGCCGCGCTCGGCGATGAGAATCCACTGATTCGCGGCAGATAGCATTTCTTCGATCGCTTGCGCGTCGGTGCGTTGGCCGTCGAGAAGATCGGCCTCCGTGGTCCACCCTTGCCGGCTGCTCTGGCCGCGGTAAGCGACATTGACCAGCGCAGCGATGCGTCGCGCGTCCGGCAACGACGCTTTGCGTAACCACATTTCTTTCTCGGCCCGATCGGATCACCATTTTGCGGGCCGACATCGTACACGAAGGGCGCGCGCGATCTGATTGCCGTTCCGTGTCACGCGCCGCCTAAATCCGTCGGTCGAGACGATGTTTGGCGCGGGAGGGGTTTGCGCCAATTGCTTGATAATGGCGCGTTTCGACGCTGGAACGCGCATCGTGCTACTGGCATATAAGTTGCTCTATTTCCGGGAGAAACCCGCCTTCGGATCACCGAAACGGACACCGCGGCCGGCAAACAAAACGACTCGTTCCAAACCGCCATAGAGCGGTGCCAAGACGGGAAGCGACGAGCCGACAGAAGCATCTTCGACAGGGGTATCGACCAGAGTGGATCTCTCGCGCCTGCTGGATCCGGCGAACTACGTGTACAACGCCTACGCGTTGCCTCAGCTCGCGTGCGCATTAATGACGTTCCTGCTCGGCGTTACCGTGTTCGCACGCGAACGCGACAGCCGTGTCGGTGGGCTGTACGTGTTTCAAACGATCGCCATCGGGACCTGGATGCTCGGCTTCGGCGTCGCCAATCTTGCCGCCGACGTCGATGTCGCGCAACACTGGCTGCGGTTCGGTCACGTCGGCGTGTGCCTCATTCCGGCGCTGACGCTTCATTTCACTTGGGCCGTGGTGCGTCCAACCGCGCGCGCCGGCTGGGTGCTTTGGCTCGCATGGGTTGGCGCCTGGGTGTTCGTCGTACTGACGTTAGCCGCACCGTGGTTCTTCGACGCACCGTACCGGTATCCGTGGGGTTACTACCTCCATTCCAACGTCTACAGCAACACGGTCGTACCGTTTCTGTTCGTGCTTTTCGGCTCTTCGCTGTGGCTGTATCGGCAAGCATATCGCCATGCGCATCCAAACAGCGTCGCCGCACGGCGCGCGAAGCTTCTCTATATCGCCTTTGTCATCGGCGGTCTCGGCGCGATCGACTTCCTGCCGGCCTTCGGTGTCGATATATATCCGATCGGTTACGTTCCGATCCTGATCAGCATCGGCCTCGTGACGTACATCACCGGGCGCCATCGGCTCGTCGACATCACGCCCGCATTCGCCGCCAACCAGATCCTCGACACCATCAACGACGGGCTGTTCGTGCTCGACAAGAACGGCGTCATCCAAGTCGCGAACAATGCACTGCTCACGATGATCGGCGCGAAGCACGACGAGGTGATCGGCAAGCGCATTCCAGCGTCATTGCGTCGACTGCTCACGCCTGCCGAGTTAATGTCCATCCAGGCCGGCGTGCCGATGCAGAATCGCGAAGTTGAGTTCAAACGCCGCGACGGCGCGGTAATGATCTTGAATGTGGCCGTGTCGATTATGCGCGAACGCGCTAAGGAAAACGTTGCCTACGTCTGCGTGTTGCGGGACGTCACCGAACGCAAGCGCGCCGAAGAACGCATTCGGTTTCTCGCCTACTACGACAGCCTGACGGGCTTGCCGAACCGGCAACAATTTGAAGAACAGTTGCGGGCCGCGCTCGCGACCGCCGCGCGCAACAATCGTATCGTCGCCGTACTGTTTCTCGATCTCGATCACTTCAAACGGATCAACGACACGCTCGGCCATACACTGGGTGACGCGTTGCTGCAGGCGATCGCCGGCCGCTTGCTTGCTTGTGTCCGCAAGGAGCGCACCGGCGCGAAAGGGATCGAAGACACGGTCGCGCGGCTGGGCGGCGATGAATTCATCGTCGCACTTTACGATCTCGACGAGCAAGACGATGCGCTGCGTGTCGCGGAACGGGTTCTCGCGGTGGTGTGCGAGCCGATGCGCCTCGATAAGCATGAGATCGCCATTACGGCGAGCGTCGGGATCAGCATCTACCCGCACGACGGCGATGACGTCGGCGTGTTGCTCAAGAACGCGGACGCGGCGATGTATCAGGCGAAGGAAGCGGGACGCAACAACTACTTTCTTTACGACCGCACCATGAACATCGCGACGTACGACCGGCTGTCGCTACAGGCAAAGTTGCGCCGCGCGTTGGAGCGGGGCGACCTAACTCTTGACTATCAGCCGCAAGTTGCGACGCACAGCAAAGAGACGGTGGGCGTCGAGGCGTTGTTGCGCTGGCGGGATCCGGTGCTCGGCTCGATACCGCCGTCGCGCTTCATCCCGATCGCGGAAGAATGCGGCCTGATTCTGCCCATGGGCGATTGGGTGTTGAAAACCGCTTGTGCACAGGTGCGCGCGTGGGAAGACGCGGGCTTGCCGGCATTGCGCGTGGCGGTGAACTTGTCCAGCCGGCAGTTCCGCGACCGAGATTTGGTCTCGTTCGTGCGCGAGGCGCTTAGCGCCTCGAAGCTCGAGCCGTATCGGCTCGAGCTCGAAATAACCGAGAGCATGATCATGCAGGACGCGCTGCACACGCGCCAGACGCTCGAGGCGTTGAAGCGCATGGGCGTGCGTCTGTCGATCGACGATTTCGGTACGGGTTACTCCTCGCTTAGCTATCTGCGCAGCTTTCCGATCGACACGCTCAAGATCGATCGCACCTTCGTGAACGATATCGGGGCGACACCCGACAACGGCGCCATCGTCGCGGCCATCATCGCGATGGCGCGCAGTTTGAAGCTTGGCGTCATCGCGGAAGGCGTGGATACCGAAGAGCAGCTCGCATTCCTGGAGCTGCATGGGTGCAAGCTGGCCCAGGGCTTTTTGTTTTGCAAGCCGCTGCCCGCTTCGGAACTGGAGGCGTGGATGCAGGTGCGCCACGCGCGCGCGGCGCGCTAGGGAAAGTCTGGATATTTATTTTCACCGCGTGGGATGCGGAAGATCTATGTGATTTGCTTCGTTTTCCTCCACGCCCTCAGTGTTCTCAGCGCCGGATGGTCATGATTGACCGGCGCTTCTCAAGTTACCGTCAGCGTGCCCGGTTTCCGCGCCCGACCGCGACCCGGTAGCGGACTGTACCACCCGCCTCGACAAGCCTGTGCCGCGCGCTTATGCTTGCGCGCGCGTTCACACTCCTCGACTAACCGAATAGTCATACCGGAAGGATCTCTCATGCGTATCGTGAAGTCGTGCCTGTTCGTTCTCGTTTCTTTGCTCGCCTCAGCGGCGGTGGCGGCTTCGGAGCCGAAGACTGAAGATCAAAAAACGCTCTATGCGATCGGCCTCGCGATCAGCAATAGCATTGCCGTATTCAATTTAAGCGCGGCCGATCTCGAGATGATCAAAGCCGGGATGACCGACGGCGTACTGAACAAGGATAAGAAAGTCGATCTCGAAGCGTACCGGCCGAAGATCGCCGAGTTTCAAAAGGCTCGCTTGGTCGCGGTCGCGGAGCGCGAAAAGAAAGCTGGCAAGACGTACGCGGACAAGATCGCGGCGGAG
>JBGPCS010000177.1:0-5938 GCA_041481875.1 Sulfurifustaceae bacterium | reverse complement strand
GGCGGTTTTCTTCGGGATGGCCCACGCTCGGTAAGTGGGTGGCTGGCGTCGAGTCCCCTTTGGGAGTGCGGCGGCTTGCCGCCGCTTTCAAAGCGGGAGCAAGCTCCCGCACTCCAAACCGCGTACGAGGAACGCTGGACCGGCGGCTACATCTTCGAAAACGAATGGCAAAGCTTCCGCACGCGGAAGAATCGCGAACTCGAACTCATCACTGCCCCCGCATACCTACCCGAAAGGCGGTCGCTACACCGTTGCCGTGAAAGTAATCGACATCTTCGGCAACGATACGATGGTTCTCGTGCCGGTGAATGTGGGATGAGCGCTATAAACTAAGAAAGCGGTAAGGCGTAGCAAGATGATTTTAGCGCGGCAGGTGTTTAGCTGGTATTTGAGCGCGCGCTATGGAGAGTTTGTCTGCACCGACGTGATGCCACGCCCGCGCGCGAACGCGACGAACCAATCGATCGAGCCTGGATTCGCCATCGAGTCGCGATTGACCGATTTCTCCACCGGATGACCTAGCAAAATTTTCTTCACCGGCACTTCCATCTTCTTGCCAGACAGCGTGCGCGGGACTTCTGGAATCGCGAACGCTTCGTTCGGTACGTGTCGGGCGGAAAGTTTGGTGCGGATTGCATCGAGCAACTGTTTGCGCAGCGTCGCCGGCACGCCGGTGTCGGCTGCGCCCGAAGCGCTGATCGACGCGCGGCCGGCGAGCTCGCCGTCGAGCGCGAGGCCCTTCGAGCCGATGCCGGCGATGCCGGTTCCGGGCTCGCGCAGCACGACGAAGAGCGCGAGGAAAGATTCGCGTCCGAGATATTCGAGATCGACGACGAGCGAGTCCGCGACTTCGGGAAATTCCTCTACCACTCGATATAGTTCGCTCGTGCCCATGCGAATGCCGTACCGATTGATGGTCGAGTCGGATCGTCCGTAGATGATGCCGGTCACCGATTCGGGGCGCGGCACGAGTTGCAACCAATCGCCGTGGCGCCAAACGCCCGGATAGGTTTCGAAGTAACTCTCGAAATAACGCTTGCCGTCCTTGTCGCCCCAGAAGTAGAGCGGCATCGAAGGTATGGGCGCGGTCATGACCAGCTCGCCAACGTGATCCATCACCGGTTTCCCGGCGTCGTCGAATGCGTCCGTCGCGACGCCGAGGCCGCGGCATTGCATCTCGCCCGCGTAAATCGGCAACGTCGGACAAGCGGAGAGAAACGCCGTGCCCGGATCGGTGCCGCCGGAAATCGAAGCGAGCATGACGTCGGAATGCACGTGCTGGTAAATCCAGCGGTAGCCGTCTTCCGTCAGCGGCGACCCGGTGCACCCGATCGTGCGCAGCCGCGAGAGATCGAACGTATCGCGCGGCTCGAGCCCGGCCTTCATGCACATCGCGATGAACGCGGGGCTGATGCCGAAGAGCGTCGCGTGCTCGCGTTCACCGAAGCGCCACAGCGTATTGATGTCGGGATAACCCGGATTCCCGTCGAACTGCATGATCGTGCATCCGGACTGAAGCGCGTTCACGACGACGTTCCACATGATCCAGCTGGTGGACGTGAACCAGAAAAAGCGATCGTCGCTACCGATGTCGAGGTGCAGCGCGCTCGACTTTAGGTTTTCGATCGTCGTGCCGCCGTGTCCGTGAACGATCGGCTTCGGCATGCCGGTCGTGCCTGAGGAATAGACGATCCAAAGCGGATGACCGAACGGCACGGCGATGAAATGGCACGGCGCCGCGCGCGTGGTTGCCTCGGCGAGCGACATGACCGGGACGCGACGAGCGCCGACGTCGATCGCATCGAGACTCGCACCGCTATTCAAATACGGCACCAAGATCACCGCCTCGAGCGTCGGCAGTTGGCGCACCAACTCGCGCACGACGTCACGCCGGTCGAGATCCTTGCCGCCGTAGCGGTAGCCGTCCACGGCGAATAAAATTTTCGGCTCGATTTGGCGAAAGCGATCGAGCACGCTGACGGCGCCCATGTCGGGTGACGCGCTCGACCAGATGGCGCCGTTGCTCGCGGTGGCGAGCAGCGCTGTTATGGTTTCCGGAATATTCGGTAAGTACGACACCACGCGATCGCCGGTCCGAACACCGAGGCGTTTCAGCGTCGCGCCGAGCGCGCCGGTTTGCTCGGCAAGCGCCGACCATGAGACTTCGAGGCGGGGGCGAATTTCGGACTGCGCGATGATCGCCGGTTTGCGCGCGAACTCGGGGCGCCGTGCGTGGACGAGCGAGTGTTCGGCATAGTTCAGCGTTGCCCCCTCGAACCACTGCGCGCCCGGCATCGTGCGTCGATCGAGCACGCGCCGATGTCGCTGATGCGCGATCACACCGCAAAAATCCCAAATCGTCGACCAGAAATCCTCGATCTCGGTGACGGACCATCGCCAGAGCGAATCGTAGTCGGCGAACGTCAAGCGGCGCTCGCGTTCAAGCCATGCCAGGTAGCGCGTGATCCCGGCGCGGGCGATGCGCGCGGGCGATGGTATCCAGAGCGGCGTAGACGTTTTCATATCTCGGTCATTGGACGCAACGTTTTGCGGACTGTATCTCAGACGGCGTGGCAGCGAATGCGCCGCACGAATATTTGTACCCAGGTTACGTTCGATAGTCGAACTGGCAATACCCACGATATCGCGCGATCCAGCTAAAGCATGCGCTTGCCGGCGAAATCTCGATTTAAAAGAAATCCAAACCATTCGCTCGATCGGCGCGTCATTGCATTTAACTGCGTCGAGCAGAAAATAAAACAGCCGATTCGACCAAACCGAACGGCAAATCGCCAACCCATCGAACTAGGAGGTGAACCGCTAAACGAAGGGAAACATCGGAATGAGTGTTTCTTATTAAAACTAAACGGAGGTACCACAACATGTCGTCGCTCAGAGTAGTTCGACATAGTGTTTTCGTTGTATCCATCGTATTTTCCGGGGCAGTTTTCGCAGGACATTCCCATCCGTCGCCGGGACCTTTGCCCGGCGGCAATATTCAGAAGTACACGCAACCGCTCTCCATCCCTCCGGTAATCGACGCGACACAAGGATCGCCTTTTACCATAACGATGTCGGAATTTCAGACGCAGGTGTTGCCATCTTCGTTTCCGAAAACGACGGTCTGGGGTTACAACAATGCCTACCCCGGTCCGACCGTCGTGGCGAAACGAGGTGTCGCGGCCAAGGTCAACTATGTCAATAAAATCGCCAGCCCGAAGCTGCTCGCCAAACTTCCGGTGGATCAGACATTGCATTGGGCCGATCCGCTGAAACTCGGATGCGCGATGATGACGCCGCCGCTGTCGGCGGAGTGTTTTCAGCGATACACCGGTCCGGTCCCGACCACCGTGCATTTGCACGGCGCCGAAGTGCCTTCGGCATTCGACGGCACGCCGGATTCCTGGTTTACCGCGAGCGGTCTGAAGGGCGCGGAGTTTGTCACTAGTTCGTACATCTATCCGAACAACCAGGAAGCCACGACGCTTTGGTATCACGATCACGCGCTCGGCGTTACGCGCTTGAACGTGTTCGCCGGACTTACGGGTATGTATCTTCTTACCGATCCGGCGCACGAGCCGGCGAACCTCCCGAGCGGGAAATTCGCGCTTCCGTTGATAATTCAGGATCGCAGTTTCGATACCAAGGGCCAATTGTTCTTCCCAAGCGATGGCATCAATCCCGATCTGCATCCGTTTTGGCAGCCGGAATTTTTCGGCGATGTCATTCTCGTCAACGGCAAGAGCTGGCCGTTCCTCAACGTGGAGCCGCGCCGGTATCGCTTTCGTCTGCTCGACGCTTCCAACGCGCGCTTCTACACGCTCAAGATCGTAAAGAGCGACGGTAGTCCCGGACCGGTTTTCTGGCAGATCGGCTCCGACGGTGGCTATCTGAACCGCCCGGTGCGGTTTAGCGAGTTGACCATCGCGCCGGCGGAACGCATGGACGTGGTCGTCGATTTCACCGGCCTAGCGGTGGGAACGAAACTGCTCATGACGAATTCGGCCAATGCGCCGTTCCCGGGCGGTGATCCGGTCGATCCGGCGACAACCGCGCAGGTGATGCAGTTCAAGGTCGTGGCATCAAGCGGGTCGGACGGCAGCGTCGCGATGTCGAACGGGCTGAAGTTGCGCCCGAAGAATTCGATCGTCGATCTGCGGCCGACAGTCGCCGGCTCGGCGCCGGGAACGACGGTGCCGCTTCGTCGCCTGGTGCTCAAAGAAATTGAAGGAGCAAACGGTCCGGAGATGGTGACGTTGAACAATACCCGCTGGATGGCGCCGGTCACCGAAACCCCGCGGGTCGGCGCGACCGAGGTGTGGGAGCTGATCAACATCACCGAGGACGCGCATCCGATCCACGTGCACTTGGTGCAGTTTCAGTTGATCAACCGCCAGGATTTGGATCCCGAAGCGTACACCGCCGCCTATGAGGCCGCGTTTCCCGGCGGAGTGTTTCCACCGGCTGGCGGAACACCGTTGCCGTACGGTAACTGCTACCCAGCGGGCGTGTGCGGCGGCAATCCCGATCCCACGCCGTTTCTAGCGGGCACTGCAACACCGCCCGATGCAAACGAGGCTGGCTGGAAGGACACCTTCCACGTGTTCCCGGGCCAGGTGACGCGGTTCGTTATCCGTTGGGCGCCGCAGAATGTGCCCGCGGGCACGGTCGGTGCCGGCACTAACCTATTCCGCTTCGATCCGACGGCAACGCTCGGGACGACGGATACGTTCGGATTTCCGGGCGGCGCAGGTTACGTCTGGCATTGTCACATCCTCGACCATGAAGACAACGAAATGATGCGGCCCTATCTAGTCAATAACTGACTTAACGAGTAACCGCCTTGCTGAGGGTGGCGCCGATTCGGCGCCACCCTTTTTTTCGTCCCGATGTCGGCGTTCCCGCGCCTGCTCTTTCCACCGCGCGGGAGATGGCATATAACCGCCGGAACGAACGAACACGTCAGGAGGCAGCATGGCTACGAAAGTCGGATTCATCGGGCTCGGCATCATGGGTCGGCCGATGGCACTCAATCTGCGCAAGGCCGGGCACACCCTTTGGGTCCATGGTCGTCGGGCGTCCAGTATGCAACCGCTCATCGAGGCAGGCGCGACCGCGTGCACGTCGCCCGAGGAAGTGGCCGCGAACGTCGATGTGGCATTTGTGATGGTTTCCGATACGCCGGATGTCGAGCAGGTGATCCTGGGTGACAAGGGCGTCATTCATCGGTCGCGCCCGGGTACCGTCGTGGTCGATATGAGCACCATCTCGCCCGCGGCGACACGGCACATGGCTAAAGAGCTTGCCGCGCGCCGAGTCGACATGCTCGACGCGCCGGTGTCGGGCGGCGAAGTCGGCGCCGTCAACGCGACACTCTCTATTATGGTAGGCGGCAAGAAAGACGTTTTCGAAAAGGTACTACCGCTATTCCAGGCGATGGGGAAGAACATCGTGCATGTCGGTGAGAACGGCGCGGGGCAGGTGGCGAAGGCGTGCAACCAAATTGTCGTTGCGCTCACGATCGAGGCGGTGAGCGAAGCGCTCACCTTCGCCCGCAAGAATGGCGTGGACGCGGCGAAGGTGCGCGCCGCGCTGATGGGCGGATTCGCCGGAAGTAAAATCCTCGAAGTGCACGGCCAGCGCATGCTCGACAACGACTTCAAACCGGGGTTCAAGGTGAAGCTGCATCAGAAAGACTTGCGCATCGTCATGGAGGATGCGGGCAAGCTCGGGCTCGCGCTTCCCGGCGCCGCGCTCGTGGCGCAACACCTGAACGCGTTGATGGGCGCGGGCGACGGCGAGCTCGATTCGGCCGCGATCGTCAAAGCCGTGGAGCGCTTGAGCTCGGTTGCGCGCTGATGGGGTTCGTGCTCGATACACAGTAGACGAGCGGTAGCATGACGACACGATTGCAAATTCTACGGTTGCTCGCCGACGG
>JBGPCS010000176.1:0-5947 GCA_041481875.1 Sulfurifustaceae bacterium | reverse complement strand
TACCGCGTCATTCTCGAAAGCATGAACGACGGCTACTTTGAAGTGGATCTCGCCGGTACGTACACGTTTTGCAACGACGCGCTTTGCCGCATGCAAGGTTATACGCACGAGGAGATGATCGGATTGAACTATCGCCGGTATATGAGTGAGGAAACCGCGCGCCGCGTTCATGACGTCTATAACCGGATCTACCGCACGGGCGAACCCGCGGAGTTGACGGAATGGAGCTACATCCGCAAAGACGGTACGACCGGAATTTTTGAAAGCTCCGTCCAATTGCAGGTCGACGCGCAGGGCAAACCGAGCGGCTTTCGCGGCGTTTCGCGCGACATCACCGCGCGCCGCCGCGCGGAGGAAGCGTTGCGCGCGAGCGACGAAAAGTACCGCACCATTCTCGAGAGCATCGAGGACTCGTACTACGAAGTCGATCTCGCGGGGAATTTCGTGCTGTTCAACAACGCGCTACGCCAAGTCCTCGGTTACTCGGAAAGCGAGTTGATGGGAATGAACAACCGCCAATACCAGGCGCCGGAAGTCGCCGCCAAGGTCTATCACGCGTTCAACGAAGTCTACCGCACCAGCGTGCCGGCGATGACGGATAACTTCGAAATGCTGTGCAAGGACGGCAGTCGCGCGCGGATGGAGGGATCGATTCATCTGATTAAGGATGCGCTCGGTCAGCCCGTCGGGTTCCGCGGTATCTTGCGCGACGTTGGCGCGCGCCGGCAGATGGAGCAAGCGCTGCGCGCGAGCGAAGAGCGGTTCCGCAGCCTGACCGATCTGTCCTCCGACTGGTTCTGGGAGCAGGACGCCGAGTTCCGTTTCACGAAATTCGAAGGCAAGGGAGTCGCCGAGGGCCTCCATGACCCTGCGTCGACGGTCCTTGGGAAGCCTTCTTGGGAGCTGCCGGGAATCGTTCTTGAGTCCGCGTCATGGGAGGCTCATCGCGACACGCTTCTTCGCCACGAGCCGTTCCGCGATTTCGAGTATTCCTGTCGCGACCCAATAGGCAATCTGTACTACGTCAGCATGAGCGGCGCACCGGTGCTCGACAAGGATGGAAAATTCCTCGGCTATCGCGGCACATCGCGCGACATCACCAAACGCAAGCACGAGGAACGGTTGCTGGCACTCGAGCACGCCGTGACGCGCGCTCTGGCAGGGCCTGATAGCACCGGCAAGACATTGCAGGCGGTGGTGCGCATCATCTGCGAATCGGAACGGTGGGACTCGGGCGGATTCTGGCGTATCGACGAACAAGCGCTCTCGCTTCGTCTCACTTTCGGTTGGGGCGCGCCGGCTGTTGAGACACCGACCATGGAATTTTATAAAAATGCGATGGGCTCGACCATTTCGGTGGATAGCGTGTTGGGATCGGCGTGGAAGACGAAAAAACCGATTTGGGTCGCGGATATCACCAATGACCCGCGTTCGGAGTGGCATCAGCGCATGACCCGTCTCGGCGAACAGTCGACTTTCTATTTTCCAGTCATGACCGATGTCGAGGCCATCGGCGTGCTTGCCTTTACCAGCCGCGCAATTCGCGAGCCTGACGAGCGGCTGCTGCAGACCGCGAGCGTCATCGGCAGCCAGGTCGGCCAGTTCATGCAACGCAAGCTCGCGGAGCGAGTGCTGCGCGAAAGCGAAGCGCGCTTTCGCGCGCTGACGGAGCTTTCCTCCGACTGGTATTGGGAACAGGACGCCGAATTTCGTTTCACGCGCGTGGAGAGTCGGCGCGGCGACAACGACGAATCGAAACAGTTCTTGCTCGGCAAGCGCGGCTGGGAAACCGGCCTGCAAATCGAGTTCGAGGGCGGTTGGGAAGCCCACCGCGCGCTCGTCGAGGCGCACAAACCGTACCGTGACGTCGTGATGCATGCCACGCTGCCCGATGGAAGTCGCCGCTATATCAGCGTGAGCGGCGAGCCGGTGTTCGACGCCCATAGTCGCTTCGTCGGCTATCGGGGCGCGTCGCGGGAAATCACCGATCAGAAGCTCGCCGAGGAGCGCATTCAGTACCTCGCCACCCACGATGGCCTCACCGGCTTGCCGAACCGGTTGATGTTCGGCCAACTACTAACCGCGGCGATCCAGTCGGCACGGCGCTATGGCCGCGGTCTCGCGGTGCTCTTCGTCGATCTCGATCGTTTCAAGCTCATCAACGACACGCTCGGGCACGACGCCGGCGACCAATTGCTGCAAGAGATCGCGCAGCGCTTGCGCGAAGCCCTGCGTGACAGCGACGTGATCGCCCGACTCGGCGGCGATGAATTCGTCGTGCTCATACCGGAAGTGAGCGAGCCGGCTCAAGTCGCCATCATCGCGCACAAGATCCTCTCGACAGTAATCCGCCCGATGGTGCTAGCCGGCCAGGAGTGTCGCACGACGGCGAGCATCGGCATTTCGATGTACCCGACCGACGCGCAGGACGAGCAGGCGTTGATGAAAAACGCCGACATGGCGATGTATTCGGCCAAGGACGAGGGTAAGAACAACTTCCAGTTCTACTCCACGCGGGTCAACACCCAATCGCTCCAGCGCCTGGCGTTGGAAGCGAATCTGCGCCAAGCGCTCGAGCGCCAGGAGTTCGCGCTGCACTATCAGCCGAAGCTCGATCTCAAGACGAACACCATCACGGGCGTCGAGGCGCTGCTGCGCTGGCAGAACGCCGCGCTCGGAGCGGTAGCGCCGGCGCAGTTCATACCGATCGCCGAGGAAACCGGCTTGATCGTACCGATCGGCAAGTGGGTGCTCAAAACCGCGTGCGCGCAAAACATGGCGTGGCAGCGCGAGGGTTTGCCCGCGATCCGCGTGGCGGTCAACCTATCGGCGCGCCAGTTCGCCGACGAGAACCTGCTAAGCGACGTCGCCTCCGCACTCGAGGAGTCCGGGATGCCGCCGGCGTTGCTGGAGCTCGAGATTACCGAGGGCATGGTCATCCACAACCCCGCGCGCGCGATCCAACTGCTCAGCGCCATCAAGGAAATGGGCGCGCAACTCGCGATCGACGATTTCGGCACCGGCTACTCGTCCCTCGGACAACTCAAGCACTTTCCGATCGACACGCTAAAGATCGATCGCTCCTTCATACACGAGATTCCGAACGACGCGGAGGACAGCGCCATCGTCGAGGCGATCATCGTGATGGCCAAGACTTTGAGTCTCGCGGTCGTGGCCGAGGGCGTCGAGACGCGCGAGCAGCTGGAATTCTTGCGCACGCATCGCTGCGACGAGATACAGGGTTACTATTTCAGCAAACCGATCGCATCCGACGAGCTCGCCAAGTTGCTGCGCGCCCACGTCCCCGACACGCAACGGGCGTTGACCGTCGACGACATCGTACACGCGCGGATGTCGCGCAGGCATATGCATTGATGATCACCGAGACCCGCCCGCGTCCGGCGTTCGCATGAAGCCGAAAACCAAAACCCGCAAGTCGAAATCGGCGTTCGCGGTCGGGTTCACGCGCGGAATTGTCGCGCGGACACCCGGCGGCCCAATGACGCGCGTACCAAGCTCGCCCATGCGAATAACGTCAAGACCCAAGCGCACGCGAAAATCCGCGCGCACGGCGCCGCTGCCGCCGGACGACGACGCACGGCCGACTCCAGCCATCGTGAACGCCGCGCCGAGCGGCGAACACGAACACACCGCGAAGACGCTGTTGCGCCTCAACCGCTTGTACGCGGCACTCGGGGCGACCAACGAGGCCATATTGCGCGCCACGTCGGTGGAGGATCTGTATCAGCGCGTGTGCGACGCGGCCGTGCATGGCGGCAAGTTCAACACCACCGCCGTGGTCGTGCCGATTCCCGACAGCAAGTTCGGGCGAGTTGCCGGTATCAGCGGCGTCGGCGCGCGCCGGTTGCGCGAGGCGCGCCTGTCGCTCGACGCCACGACGCCCGAAGGACGGGCGGCGATGGGCACGGCGTTCAGCACCAAGAAGAGCACGGTGGTCAACGATTACCAGAACGACGAACGAACCAAGCTCTGGCACGAGTCGGGTAAGAAAATGGGTATCGGCTCGAACGCCCCCGTGCCGTTGCTGCGCAACGACTGCGCGGTCGGGGTCCTGCTCCTTTACTCCGCCGACAAGGACGCGTTCGACGACGAAATCGTCAAGCTCCTGGAGCGCATGGCCGAGAATGTCACATTCGCGCTCGATAACTTCGACCGCGAATTTGAACGGCGGCGCTCCGAACAAGCGACCGTTCGCCTCGGGCGCATGTATGCGGCGCTCAGCGCCACCAACGAAGCGATTCTACACACCAAGTCCGCCGAGGAACTGTATCAGCGGGTTTGCGATGCCGTCGCGCGCGGCGGCAAGTTTTTGTCTGCGGTAATTTTCTTGGCGCAACGGGGCGCCCCCTGGATGAAGATAGGGGCGGTCTCTCGCAAGACCGATATCGAGCGGGTACGCAATGCTCGCGTGTCGGTCGACCCATCACATCCCGAGGGCCGGGGATTGGTCGGCGAGGCGTTCCGCACGCAACGGCCGTGCGTCAGCAACGATTTCCTGAACGACGAACGCACGCGCCCGTGGCATAAAGAAAACGAGGGAAGCGGCATCCGCGCCAACGCCGTCGTGCCGATCATCCGCGGCGGCGACAGCGTCGGCGTTCTCATCATGTACGCGGGCGAGGTGAATTCCTTCGATGATGAAACCATCAGGCTGCTGCGGCGCATCACCGAGAACGTCGCCTTCGCGCTCGACAATTTCGATCGCGAAGCGGAGCGGCGCACGGCGGAGGCGGCGGTGCGCGAGAGCGAGGCGCGGTTTCGCGCGCTGACGCAGCTCTCCTCCGACTGGTACTGGGAGCAGGACGCCGATTTTCGCTACATCCGCGTTGAAAGCCACCGCGGCGACGAGCCGCCCGACGGACACCCGCACTTGGGTAAACGCGGGTGGGAAACCGACTACGTTCCCGAGGCGGAGGGCGGGTGGGAAACGCGCCGGGCGCTCATCGAAGCGCATCAGCCGTATCGTGACGTGGTGATGTACAAGCTGAACCCGGACGGTTCGCGGCGTTATATCAGCGTCAGCGGCGAACCGATATTCGAAAGTGACGGTCGCTTTGCCGGCTACCGCGGCGTGTCGCGGGAAATCACCGAGAAGAAACGCGCCGAGGAGCGCATTCAGTACCTCGCTACGCACGACGCGCTCACGGGCCTGCCGAACCGCGATATGTTCGGGCAGGTGCTGAATATCGCGATCGCCTCGGCGCAGCGCTACGAGCGCAAGCTCGCCGTGCTGTTCATCGATCTCGATCGATTCAAGATCGTCAATGACACGCTCGGTCACGAGGCCGGCGACGCGCTGCTCAACGAAATGGCGGTACGCCTGAAGGAGTGCGTGCGGGCGAGCGACCTGGTGGCGCGCCTCGGCGGCGATGAGTTCGGCGTGCTGTTACAGGAAACCGGTGACGCGCTGCAAGTGGCGACAGTCGCGCGCAAGATTCTTTCCGCCCTGATGAAGCCGATCAACCTTTCGGACCAGGAATGTCGCGTTACCGCGAGCATCGGCGTCTGCATGTATCCCGGCGACGGCGCCGACGAGCAGGCACTGATGAAAAACGCCGAAAGCGCCATGTATCTCGCCAAGGAGGAAGGCAAAAACAACTTCCAATTCTATTCCGCGAAGATCACGACGCACTCCCTCGAGCGCTTCACGCTTGAAGCAGGCCTGCGACGCGCGCTCGAAAACGACGAGTTCATCCTGCACTATCAACCGAAAGTCGACTTCAAGACGAGCGCGATCAGCGGCGTCGAGGCGCTCATCCGCTGGCGCAGTCCGCTGGGCATCATTTCGCCCGCACTGTTCATACCGCTGGCGGAGGAAACCGGATTGATCGTTCCGATCGGCCGCTGGGTGTTGCGACAGGCGTGCGCGCAAAACATGATCTGGCAGCGTCAGGGTCTGCCGCCGACGTGCATGGCGGTGAATCTC
>JBGPCS010000175.1:0-5961 GCA_041481875.1 Sulfurifustaceae bacterium | reverse complement strand
CCGGGCGCGCGGCTGAGAAAAATAATCGGAACGATGCCGCAGATGTGCGTGATGCAGGCGCTTGGGCAGCAGTACCTCGATGGTTTTCCCGCGCAGCTCGCCGTGCTGATAACCGAAGAGTTTCTCCGCCTGACCATTCGCGAGCACGATACGACCGGTTTGATTGACCATGACGATGGCGTCCGGCGTCGATTCGAGCAGGTTGCTAAATTTCGCCTCGATCACCTTCGCGTCGCGCAGCACTTTCAGGTGCGTGACATCTTTCTTGCTCGACAGTACGAATTCGATGCGCCCGTCCCCACCACGAATCGCCTTGCTGGTACTATCCACGTACACCAACGTCCCGTCCTTGCGCTGACGGACGGATTCATAGGTGGCGAAACCCGTTTCGATCGCTTCTTGAAGGCTCTTGCGCCACTCGTCCTTACGATCGACTGGGACGATCGTGTCGTTCAACGAGCGGCCGAGGATTTCGCTGCTGGCGTAACCGAAAACGTTTTCCGCTCCGATGTTCCAATAAACCACGATTCCTTCCGGCGTGGTAACGACGACCGCCTCCGGGGTTTCGTTTAAGACCAGCTGCTCGAAGTTCATCGGCATCGCCGCCGTCCCTGCGGTACGGACAAACCACACGGGGGCGCGGATGAACGTGACCGAATCCAGGCACTACCAGTACGAGAAACTGGGAGGCGCGTTGATTCAGGTGGCGCGCGGGGCGCACCGACCGCGTTTGGCGCGGAACCGACGAGCACAATAGCCGGAGGGTGGATCTGCATGCTCGCTCCCTGACATGCGATCACTGTGCATCCAATACTAGTAGACGCAGGGAGCTAAGCGGTGGTCGGCTTATCGGGCGGGGTTTTTCCGTTCAATGGGTCTATCGCGGAGAGCGCGGAAGCGGGCGCTGGACGTCCAAGTTCTGTGCGCGATCGCACAAAGCGTGATCGATGAGCACGAGGGCGAGCATGGCTTCGGCGATCGGGGTGGCGCGGATGCCGACGCAGGGATCGTGACGGCCGGTCGTAGCCACTTCGACCGCCTCGCCCGCGAGGTTTATGGTACGGCCCGGTAAGCGGATGCTCGACGTCGGTTTTAGCGCGAGACTCACGTGTACGTCCTGACCGGTCGATATGCCGCCGAGCACGCCGCCGGAGTTATTCGACAAAAAACCTTGCGGCGTGATCTCGTCGCGATGCTCGGTCCCTTTTTGCTCCACCGCGCGGAACCCGGCGCCGATCTCGACGCCCTTCACCGCGTTGATGCTCATCATCGCGTAAGCGATGTCGGCGTCGAGACGATCGAATATCGGGTCGCCCCAGCCGACCGGCACTTTCGACGCGACGATGTCGACGCGTGCACCGATGGAGTCGCCTTCCTTGCGTAACCGGTCCATGTACTCGTCGAGTTCCGGAACGCGCGCCGGGTCCGGACAGAAAAACGAGTTGCGTTCGACTTCATCCCAATCTTTCAGTTCCAAACGGATCGGACCTAGCTGCGCCAGGTAGCCGCGAATCGTGACGCCGTAGCGCAGCCGCAACCATTTCTTTGCGATGGCGCCGGCCGCCACGCGCATCGACGTCTCGCGCGCCGACGCGCGCCCGCCGCCGCGCGGATCGCGCGCGCCGTATTTCATCTGATATGTATAGTCGGCGTGCCCCGGCCGAAACCGATCGGCGATCTTGGAGTAATCCTGTGGGCGCTGATCGGTGTTCTCGATGAGGAGCGCGATCGGCGTGCCGGTGGTGCGGCCTTCGTACACGCCCGAAAGAATTTTCACCGTGTCATCTTCGCGCCGCTGCGTGACGTGACGCGACTTTCCCGGCTTGCGACGATCGAGATCGGGTTGAATATCCGTTTCGGATAATTCGAGCCCGGGCGGACAACCGTCGACAATAGCGACATAAGCCGGCCCGTGCGATTCGCCCGCGGTCGTAACGCAGAAAAGTTTTCCGATGGTATTTCCCGACATTCGAGGAATGTTACCGGCAAAGCGCCGACGCCTCAAACGTCGTTGGACCGATCTCGCGCTACCGACGACTGACGGTGAGGGGCTAGGCGCGCTTTGGTAACGTCGCTTGACGCACGCGAATGACGTGCATCCCGCCGGCTGCCGCGACTGCCAAGAGGCCGACGGTGTCCGCATAGACGCCCGGATAGACCAGCGCGAGCCCGCCACCGATGAAGAGCGCCCGTTCGAGTAGATTGCAGCGCTGCAGCAGCCAACCTTGCGCGCCCGCGGCAATGGCCGCGATGCCAATGCAAGCCGTAACCGCGATCCAGGCGACGGTGCCCCAATTGCCCCCGGGCGGCATCTTGAGCAGAAACGCCACTCCTTCGGGCGCAAGTACGAACATAAACGGCACGACAAACGCTGGAATCGTGTATTTCCACGCTTGCATCGTCGTTGTATACGGATTCGCGCCGGTCATCGCGGCGGCGGCGAACGGCGATAGCGCGGTGGGCGGCGATACCTCGGAAAGCACGGCGTAATAGAAGATGAACATATGCGCCGCGTAATCCGGAACGCCGAGTTTGATCAGCGCGGGCGCGGTGATCACCGCGCAGATGATATAGCTCGCCGTCACCGGCACGGCGAGACCGACGATCCACACCACGAGCGCGGTCGCGAGCGCGGTTACCAGTAGATTGCCGCCGGCATAGGAGATGATGATGTTGCTGAACTTGAGCCCGAGCCCGGTCTTCGCGACGACGCCGACGATCAATCCGGCGGCGGCGCATGTGGCCGCGACGTTCAGCATCTGAGCGGAACCGTCTTTGAGCGCGACCCAGATTCCTTTCAATCCGTTGACGATCGGGCGACCGAAAAAAACGGTGACGGCCGTTGCAACGGTTGCCCAAAACACCGACATGGTCGGCGAGAAGCCGAGCAACATGAATACGACGATCGAGACGAGCGACAAAAAGTGATAGCCCTGGCGAGTGGTCATGTCCCACAGCTTGCCCGCGCGGCCCTTTGCAGCGGCCACGCCGCCGTCAGCCAGCTTCAGGTTGAAACGGCGGGCGTCCAGCTCGACCATGAGCAGCAGCGAAAAGTAATAAAGCAGCGTCGGAATCGTCGCCATCAACAGAACGTCGACGTAGGAAATTTTCAGGAACTCGGCGATCAAGAACGCCGCGGCACCGAGCACGGGCGGTGAGATAATCGCGCCGAGCCCGCCGGCGGCGAGCAAGCCGCCGGCGGCGGCCGGATCGTAACCGGCGCGCTTCATCATCGGATACGCTACCGAGCCGATCGCAACCGTCGTCGCGACACCCGAACCCGACGGACCGCCGAGCAGGAACGACGACAACACGACCGTGCGCCCAACGCCCGATGGCTTTGAGCCGAGCGCGGCGAACGAAAAATCGAGAAAAAACTTGCCGGCGCCCGAGTGCTGCAAGAACGCACCGTAGATGGTGAACAAGATGATCAACGTTGCCGACACATCGACCGCGGTGCCGAAAATACCTTCGAGCGTCATGTACATGATGCCGATGAGGCTCTCGGTATCGTAACCGCGATGTCCCCATTGTCCCGGCAGGTAGGGGCCGAGGTACGCGTAAGCGACGAACATCAGCACAACCGCCGGCATAATCAAGCCGGTGGTACGGCGTGCGGCCTCGAGCACCAGCAGAACAAACGCGACACCAAAAACGATGTCGAGTCGGCTGGGGTCGCTGTTGCGATCCCAAAAATCGTCGCCGCCCGCGAGTAAATACACGATGGTCGCGATGCCAAGCAGCATCAACGCGACATCGAACCACATGAGGCGATGCCGCAGGCGCTTCGCGGCGGGGAACATGAGGAACACCAGCGTGAGCATCATGCCCACGTGCACCGGCCGCAAAACGTCGGCCGGCACGATCCACACCGCGGCGTAGAGATGAAACAACGACATCGCGACGAGTAGCACCGCGATCGTCGCATCGAGCCCGCCGCCGTAATGACTGTCGGCGCCTTCTTCTTGCTCGATGAACGCTTCCGCCTGCTTTAGTTGGCCCGCAGGAACATCACCCGCGCCGCCGGGAGCGGCGGGCGACGAATCGTTGGACATACATTGACCTCCCGGCAAAAACGGCGGCGGTTTGCGTGCCCGCCGCCGCGCGATGCGACGTCGAGCGTTACTCGACTTTTATTCCTCTTTCTTGGAAGTACTTCTTCGCACCGGAATGGTAGGGGATCGGCGAAGTCTTCCCTTGATTACTGGCCGATATGTTCGCGGCCTCTTTGTGCACGATAACGAGGTCGGGCTGACTTTCCATGATCGTCTTCGTGATCTGGTACGCGAGGTCATCGCTCATCTTCGCGTCGGCAACCAGCAAATTCCAAACGACAGCGATCGCCGCCGCTTTGTCCTGCCCGGGGTAAGAATTCACCGGAATCGTTCCCTTGCTATAGAGCGCGCCGTACTTCTTGTTCATGGCGTCGACCGTTTGCGCCTGATCGACCAGCTTCACCCTGACACCGGGCGTGGCGGCGAGGTCGGTGATCGCGGCGGTGGGAATACCGCCGCTGAAGAAGAACGCGTCGATCTTTCTGTCCTTCATGGCGTTCACCGACTCGGCGGCTCCCAGGCGTTCGCGCTTGAGATCCTTGTCTTTGTCGAGCCCCGCCGCCTCCAAAATGCGAAACGACATGATTTCCGTGCCGCTGCCGGCCGATCCAGTGGAGACGCGCTTGCCTTTCAGATCGGAAAGTTTACTGATGCCGGTACCCTCGACGGTGACGAGGTGCATCGGATTCGGATACAGCGTCATGAGCGTACGCGCGTCGACCTTGCCGTCCTTGAACTTGTCCTCGCCCTTGTAGGCGTCGAGTGCCGTATCCGCCATCGTCATCCCGACTTCCATCTTGCCGGCGCGGATGAACTTAAGGTTGTCGACCGATGCGCCGGTGACTTCGGCGGTTGCCTGGATGCCCAACTTGTTGCTCAGGATGTTCGCCATCCCGCCACCCAGGGGGTAATAGACCCCGCCAGTGCCGCCCGTGCCGATGGAAATATTTTTCTGATCCGCTTGGGCAGCCACCGCTAGGATGCCGCCGAGTAGCGCTACCGATAAGAGCTTTAAACGCTTCATTTTCACTTCTCCTGTGCTGGATCGATACCCGCCTGTTGTAATGTTTGACGCTTTCTCGCTCTATCTAACTACCCTCTATATCTAAGGAACCTCATCGACCTCCGATTTATTCCCCTCTCCCAGTCAAGACACGGTCGGGACATCCCGATTCCGCTACGGCTCGCTCGCGCTAGGGTCCCGCTCTACGCGTTTCTCGGACCGCGCGAGAATCGCACTGACCCCAAAGCCTGCTAGAAAAACATGCTCGCTGCGAACCAACGGGCTTTGCTCGAATGCCGTACTGCGCAAGTTATCGTACCGGATAAACCCTCCGATCCAATAGTTCGTATAACGCTTGCTGAGGGTAACTCCGACGCTCGCGCCGCTGTAGCCGCCCGGCGCATCGTACGCCGGACGGGTTGCGGTGGCGAATTCGGAGGCGACGGAGTAGTAATACTCGTGGTACCTCTTGCTAGCGAATATCGGCCCCGCCGAAAACCCTAAATTCCACCCGCCGTCGGGACCTATATTAAGGCGATCGAAGGCGACGTTAGGCAAGAATACCGCGCCCACATAGCGCGCATGCGAAAGATCGGTAGCAATCACCCCCCGCAAGGGCAGGCGCAGGGACCACAATCGATCTTCTTTAGCGTTCTCGTGCAGGCGAACATTGAGCGACGGGCCGATTTCGACGGTAGGGTCGAGATCGGGCATACCCGCCCGCGCGGTGTCGCTTCTGGCCGGCGGCCCCAGGTTGGCGCTGATGTTAAGCGACACGTCATCGCCCTCAAACAATTCGCTGCGAGCCCCACGCCGGTCCACCCGCAACCACTCGCCGCGGTAAACGAAGTACGGAATCGGGAACAGGTACGTACGATATTCGTTCGAGCCGCGGTAGTCCGG
>JBGPCS010000174.1:0-6003 GCA_041481875.1 Sulfurifustaceae bacterium | reverse complement strand
CCCTGACGCCCCCCGGCGTTCATCGCGTCCGTGAGCCCTGCGTCCTAGGATCAACAGCAAGACTTTCTGCGGAGACGTTTGATATGAACACACGCGATGTTGAAAGAATCGGACCGGTTGCGACTCGCATTCTGATGTCGCTGGCGTGTGCACTGGCGCTGGTCAATTGCGGTGGCGGCGGGTCGTCTAGCGCCAGTAGCAACGTTACCAGCACACTGCCATCGCAGTGTTTGACGAGCGACATCGGTCAACGCTCCGCGCCGTGGTACTACGATCAAGCCGGCGCGCCGACGTTTACTTATTCGTATCAATACAAGCGCGCCGCGGATCCGAACGCGCCGGTGGTCGTCACCGTTAACGGTGGGCCGGGCGCTCCGGGGATCGGCACGAACTTCGGCAATATCCCGACGCGCTACGGCATCATATACACCGACGCCCGCGGCGTCGGCTGCAACGCGCCGCAAGATCCGAAACTCGTCTATCCCGCCGGCTTCTATAAGACGAACTATCTGGCGCGAGACGTGATCGCCGTTATCAAAGCGTTGAATCTGACTAACTACTACCTATTCGGCGCATCGTATGGATCGGTCCACGCGACCGAGCTCGCTTATCTCATCGAGCAGGACGCGACGATGGCCAAACCGAAGGCCGTCATCATCGAAGGCATCCTCGGTAAGGCATTCCCGACTCACGATCTGTATTTCGCGGGCATCGATGCACAGTGGCAGCGCGTGAAGCCGCAGATCGATCCCACCGTGCTGAATCAGATCGTCAGCGACGCGAACTATCTCGGCTATTCCTCCAAACAATGGGCCGGCCTCATCGCCATTCTGCTGTCGCCCGGCGTGATCCCTCCGAGCGGGGACTATATCGCGTCGCAGCTGAATCCTCTGGCCAATCTCGGTTCGCCCGCGGGGCAGAGCGCGAAAGCTCATCTCGATGCGATTCTCAGCGCGAATTCGGGAAACGCCGCGCTGTACAAGCTCTATATCTCCATCGGACTTGGGTGTCGCGAACTGTGGGGAACAAATCGTACGGCTGACCTCGTCAACGGCAGCATCGTCGGCGCGGGCCAGGACAATTGCGCCGCCGCGGGTGTGTCGATGACCGACCCGTACGACTCGGCGAACTTCAAGATCGTGACGCCGATTCTATACTTTCAAGGCGCCAACGATCCTTTCACCCCTGTTAGCGGAGCGCAATATCACTTCAACAATCAAACCAAGACGACGCGCGTTTTCGTCACGGTCAGCGACGCCAGCCACTTGCCGCTCGACGATATGTTTACGTACCTCGGCTGCGCCGTCGCGATTTGGGACAGCATCCTGGCGAATCCGGCGAATTTTACCAACGCGCTGAACTCGTGCAGCTGGCCATACACGTTGAACACCGCTAGCCCGACGCCTTAGCAACCGTCGCCGGAAGTTTCCAGGCGATGTCGGTACGAAGCGCGGCTATCGACAGCGTAGACTACGTTCATGCGACAAAGTACGCGCGGTGGTTGCATCGGCGTCGGCCACGATGCCGATCGACTGCGCGGGGGCAATGATAAGACTAGGGAAGCTCTGAAATATTAATCCTAACCGCAGAGGACGCGGAGGGTCTTGGTTTGATTTTGTTTGAATTCCTCTGTGTCCTCTGTGGTGGACGATCATAATTAATCAGATCTTCCCTAGCGTCAAGCGCGTTCCGGCGTTGCCGGTTTGGCTTGGGATCTTCCCTACGTAACCCTCGTCGCGAGGTCTACCCGTGCGCCGCCGCGAATGAAACAATAGGGCGCCTCGTAATCGAACTTGGCCAAGATCTCAGGAGAATAGCGATGAAGATTTCCATGTATCAAACTTCCGTGCCGGTCTACACATTCATGCTGACGAACCTCGCGGCAGTTCTCGAAAAGGCGGCGGCTCACGCGGAAGCCAAGAAGATCGATCCAACGGTGTTCATCAACGCCCGTCTTTATCCGGATATGTTCCCGCTCGTTCGCCAGGTTCAAGTCGCCGCGGACAATGCCAAGGGAGCGGTCGCGCGGCTGGCCGGCTTAGAGCCGCCCAGGTACGAGGACAACGAAAAAAGCTTCCCCGAGCTGCGCGAGCGCATCCAAAAGACGACCAACTATTTCAAGACTCTCAAGCCCGAGCAGATCGACGGCTCGGAAGAACGAACCATCACCATACAAATGCGCGGCAAGGCCGTGACGTTCCAAGGCATGCCGTACCTCTTGACCTTTGCGATGCCGAATTTTTTCTTTCACGTCGCAACCGCCTACGACATCCTGCGGCACAACGGCGTTGAGCTCGGTAAGCTGGATTATCTCGGCAGAACGTAGTTCGACGTGGGAGTCGGGGCGATATGACTCGTGTCGTGGGCGGACGTAGCGTGTGAATGTGGACCATCGTCGCTACGCCATCGGCACGCGGCGGGCCGGATGACATCTGCACATGATGAATGGTTGGCCCGCGAGGAGGCCATCATGGGCACGTCGGTGCGTGTGGAGCTGCGACATGCCGACCGCCCGACGCGTGAAGCCGCGGCGGCGGCGGTTTTCGAGGAGATGCACCGCATCGACCGCGCCATGAGCCCGTTCAAGCCGGAGAGCGAGTTGTCGCGAATCAACCACGAAGCGGCCGACCGGCCGGTGTCGATTAGCCGCGAGATGTTCGACTTGATTCGCCGTTCCATCGAGTTCTCCGAGTTCAGCGGCGGTGCGTTCGATATCACCTTCTCGAGCGTGGGCCACCTATACGACTATCGAAACGGTGTCCGACCGAGCGATCAGGAGATCGCGCGAGCCTTGCCCGCCGTCGATTACCGGCACATCGAGCTCGACGGGAACAGTCGAACGATCCGTTTCGCGCGCCCCAATGTGCGCATCGATCTGGGCGGAATCGCGAAGGGTCTCGCGGTCGACAATTGCATTGCCTTGCTCAAGGCCCAGGGCGTGCGCGACGCGTTCGTTAGCGCCGGCGGCGATAGCCGGACGATGGGCAGTCGTAACGGGCGCCCGTGGATCATCGGCATCCGCGACCCGCGACACTCGACTAACATTGTGGCGAAGATCCCGTTGGTGGACGCGGCTGTTTCCACGTCCGGCGACTACGAACGCTACTTCGAGGAAGACGGAGTGCGACACCATCATATTCTCGATCCGCGGACCGGCCGCTCCGCCGGGGGCTTACGCAGCGTCACGGTGATTGGGCCGGAAGGAGTATCCACAGAGGGGCTTTCCAAGATTGTCTTTATTAAAGGAGTGCGCGACGGTCTGCGGCTCGTCGATTCGTTCACCGGTTTCGACGCGGTGGTTTTCGATGGCGCGGGTGAAATGCACTATTCGTCTGGATTGCAAAGCGGAGCGATGTAATTATGCTCGCGGCGAATTCGGAAGATTTCGGCGCTACCCGATGTCGTCACCGTGTGAGGAGAGAGTCCGCGGCGTGAATCGCAACCCGCGACTCCGTCCCGAATTTTGCTCGGTCATGCTCGGAACCGTTTGGCGTAACGCATGTGTGTCAGGCCGACATCGCAACCAACGTCGACGCGAGGGAGCCACTACCTTGGCCTCTCGTATGGTCATCCGCTACCGCCAGTCGGTAACTAGACGAATTGCGTCACGGGTGCCGCGATTTGTTCAACAATTTTCGTCCGATGCGCGCAAACGTAAGCGCGACGAAGGGCGCGGTGAAACGGCGCCGCGATCATTACACTACGGGCCACGGAAGCATTGTCTAGGGGCATAGCCATCGAAAGGTGGTGACGCAAAGCACCGAGGCTACAGGCCGCATTCGCGCGCCCACGCCAGTCGGGCCGCCAAGCATTCCCGGTAACAATAATCAGCAGTTCGAGGAGGCGGCATGAGTGCCCTTACCAATAATAAGAGCGCGTTTGCGATTGGTGCGGTTTTGTTGCTGGCGGCGGCCGGGGTAGCTTGTACCTCGGGCTCCGGCGATTCCGACGCGGTGACGGTTCAGGGCAATGTGCCCATTGCCTACGTCAAGCGTCCGGTTTCGACCCTCGGCAATCCCACCGACTCGATCATGACCGGAGCCGGCGGCGATCTATATATAAGAGACAGATCCTCCCCGAGTGCGACGGAAACCAACGTTACCGGTGCCATGACTCAAGGGCAAGGCGACGTCTCCGATCCGGAAGTCTCCTTCGACGGAAACAAGATTCTGTTCGCCATGCGCCGGCCAGCCGACGGGAATTGGTCGGTGTGGGAATACAGCACGACGGCCAAGAGCCTGCGGCGCATTCAATGCGACGCCGCCGCACAAGGCGACGACGTCGACCCGGCCTATCTGCCCGACGGTCGCATCGTGTTCGTGTCGAACCGGCAAGAGGGCACGAAGCGGCAGATGCAGGCGCAGGGCATCACTCCCTATACCTACGTCGACGAATACGAGCGCGAAGCCACGACCGCGTTGCACGTGATGGATAACGACGGCAAGAACTGCAAGCAGATCTCGTTCAATCAAAGCCATGATCGCAATCCGACCGTTCTCAGCACCGGCGAAATCATGTTCGCGCGCTGGGATCACGTCGGCGAGCGCAACCAGTTCAGCATTTTCAAGATCAATCCGGACGGCACCAATCCGTTCATCGTTTACGGCGCGCACAGCCCGGGCAACTCGTATCTACATCCGCGCGAGATGCAAGACGGGCGTGTGCTCTCCACGGTGATGCCGCTGTCGCGCACGCGCGAAGGCGGTTCGCTCGAAGTCATCGATATCACTCACTTCTCCGACATCGACTCGCATCTCGACACGGGCAGCAGCCCGCCGCCGAATCAGCTCGGCGAAGTCGCCGGGCAATTTCAAGCGACGCGGCTGCTATTCGGCGATGGCGACAAATCCGAGCAGGAGAAGATGCGCGGCGGCGGCGTTTCGCCCTTCGGTCGCTATTCGACACCCTATCCGCTGTGGGACGACACTGGCCGCGCACTCGTCGTCTTCACGCCGTCGCAGCCGGTGCAACGGACGAACGCGGCTACCGGCGCGATGGAAACGGTCGAGGGCACTCCGAAGTACGGCATTTACATGCTCGACCTGAATGGCAAGACCTTGCGGCCGGTTGTGCTGCCGCAGGACGGTTTCTACTACTCCGACCCGGTACCGTTGCAAGCGCGCCCGCGGCCGCCAACAAAGAACGCGTTTGTGCCGGACGCGACGATCGGCGCGGGCTTAGGACTGCTCGATGTGAACACGGTGTATGACAACGATCGTTTGCAGCGCATGGGTGACCCGGTGCTCGCGGCCGGCGAATCGATTCCGCGCCCGAGTGGGCGTCCCGACATCGCGAATCTCAAGAAGCCGGGTACCGCGGCGTACGACAATCGGGTCGCACGGTTTTTCCGTATCAGTAAGGCGGTACAAACGCCGGGCGGGTTGTCGCGCGAGGCGATCGGCGAGACCGAGTTCGAGATGCAGCAGATCGTCGGCTACGGCGTGATCGAGCCCGACGGCTCGATCCGCGCGAAAGTGCCGGCCGATACGCCGATCACGATCACGGCGCTCGACAAGGACGGCCGTGCGTTCACGCCGCACACCAACTGGATTCAGGCGCGCGAAGGCGAGCGGCGCTTCTGCAAGGGCTGCCACTCATCGCGTCTGAGCACGACGAACGCCAACGGCGGAAATTTCTTGAACGATCCGGCGAGCGTCGGCGTGCATCCGGACGGCACCGCGACGACGACGATGGCGCAAACGCGCGGAGCGCTCGACGCCGCGTATGCCGATCTCAAGCATGACCCTATTTATTCGGACTATTGGACACCGAAGTACAACGCTTTGGCAGGTGCGACGCCGGCAACACCGCAACCGGGGATTTCGCTTACTTACGCCGGACTTGCCACGCCGCCCGGAATCAAAGGCCCCGGTTCTTGCGCCACGACGTGGTCCGCGAAGGACTGTTCGATCGTCATCAATTTCGCCGAGCACATTCAACCGGGCCTGACCGCGAAATGCACGGGTTGTCATGCGGGCACCACCGCCGCGGCGGGTATCGACT